>JAFGHX010000335.1 GCA_016929905.1 Kiritimatiellia bacterium | reverse complement strand
CGATTCCGCGTCCAGGTACGCCGTCACCGTTGCCACCCCGCCGTTCTCCGCCAGCGGCGTGCTCTCGACACCCAGGAACACGTTCGGTTCCGGGTTCACGTCCAGGATCGTATAGGTATGAATCGTGTTCCCGCCGAGCGTACAGTTGGAGGGCAGGCTCAGCGTCACCTCGATCGTCTCGTCCCACTCGTCGAGGCTGTCGTTCATAACGGTGACGGAGATGCTCTTGTTCGTTTCCGTCGGCGCGAAATTCAGCGTACCGGCGCCCAGCGAGTAATCGGTACCACTGCCTGTAGCGCTGCCGCCGGTGACCGTGTAGTCGACACTGACGCTCTTTTCCGAAATCCCGCTCAGCACCACTTCCAGATACGCCGGGCTGGTCGATTCGTCCCCGTTCGAGGCCGTCAGCGCGAAACTGACCTGAGGTTCCGGATCGTCGTCGATGATCTGGGCTATCACCTGGTTGGGCGTGCCGGTGCCGCCGTCCACCGTCGAGTCAATGTCGAAGACGACCGTCTCGTTGTCCTCGTCCCGGCTGTCGTCCACGCTCGTCAACACGATCGACGCGTTCGTCACACCCGGCAGGAACGTGAGGTTTGTCGTCGTCAGCGTATAATCGTCCACGACCGTCGCCGTGCCCGACACGGCCAGAAAGACGTCCACGGTCTTCCCCGACTCCGGCGTGATGTAGATCGTGACCGATGCGACATCGTTCGTCTCCTCAAGCGGGCTGTCCATCAGATCGAGCGACGCGACCGCTTCCGCGTCGTCGTCGGTGATCGTGTAGGTATGGATCGTGTTGCCGCCCAGCGAGGCGTTGATCGGGTTGCTCAGCGTCAGTTCGACTGTCTCGTCCCATTCGTCGAGCGAGTCGTCCTGAACGTCCACGGCTATCGTCAGGTTCGTCTCGCCGGGCTGGAAGGTCAGAATGGCGTCTTCCCGGGCGTAGTCCACGGAGTTGCTCTGCGCCGTGCCGCCGGTCGCGGCGTAGTCGATCGTAATCTCTTTGCCCGATTCGGCGCTGAGCAGCACTTCCAGCTCCGCCGGCGTGACGGACTCGGCCCCGCTCGAGGCCGCGAGCGCAAACTCCACGCTCGGCGGCGTGTCGTCGTTCAGAATCGTATAGGTGTGCACCCCATTCGCGCCCAGCAGCGCCTTCGTCGGGTTGAACAGCGTCAGCTCAATGGTCTCGTCCCATTCGTCCATCGTCTCGTTGTTGATGGTGACGGCGATCGCCTGGTTCGTGACGCCCGGCAGGAACGTGAGCGTCCCCTCGCTAAGCGCGTAGTCCACCCCGTTGCTCTCCGCCGTGCCGCCGCTGATCACGTAGTCCACCGTCGCCGTCGCCGTGTGGTCCGGCTCCAGCACGACCACGATGTTCGTGCTTGTCTCGGACTCGTAGTCGCTCGCGGTCGCCACTTCGAACTGCACGACCCGCTGCTCCAACGCGAAGTTGTCCACGCCGTAGTTCTGCTCCAACGTGCCGTTCCGGCTCAGGTAAAGGCCGATCCACTCCACGTTCTGCAGGTCGTCGAGAAACTCTTCCTCCGTCGACATCGGCCCGTGCGTCCATTCGACCTCGCCAAAGTCGAACGGCACGCTGTAGTTCGTCCACACGCCCGTCGTGTCCGGCGCCCCCAGATCCGCGTGCCAGGTGTAGCCGCTGAAGGCGGAGTAGAAGTAGACCCGGAATGTGCTCGGCAGCACGGTCTCCGCGACGAAGTCGAACGTCACGTGCGTGACCACCTGCGAGTAGCACCCGACGAAGTTCCCGGCCGACGCGTTCGTGTCGGCGCAGGCGATCCCGTCCTCGAACTGGGGCACGCCCTGCGCGGCAAACCGGATCTGCAGATAGTCGCTAGCATCTTCATGTAGAATCGCCAGGTAGGTGGTATTGGTGGCGACCCAGCCTTCCACGTTGCCGTCGGTGCTCCACGTTTCCGTCCAGCCGGGGCTGAGCCCCGAACAGAGCCCGGCGGCGGACAACAACACGCTGGCGGCGAACAGCAAGCGCTGGATTCTCTTGTGTCTCGTCATCCCACTCCCCCCCCCCTATGCAACCGGCGCGGCGCCGGATTCTCCCGGTCTGCGTTCCGTCAGACTCTTTGCCGATACCCTTGTGCGCATCCGCCCTACTCGCGGGTCGGGTGCCACCAGAAGTTGCTCTCGCCACGGTGCAGGTAGTAGAAAGCGTCGCCCGGCGCCAGTTCGTAGTCCGGGAAGCTGCCGCGGCCGGTATCGTCCCACCACCGGCCGTCGTAGGAGGGATGCAGCCCGTCGATCAGCCAGAACATGCGCCATTGCCCGTTGGAGTAGACCTGAATCATGTCGGCGAAATACGGGGCAAGCGCCGGGTCGTTGGTGCCGACCGCGCCCGCCCCGAGTTCGAACGCCCAACCGTCACTCTCGTGGCGCGGCTCCGGATACGGCCAACCGAGCATGTTCCAGTTGGTCAGGACCAGCAGCGGCGGGATATCGGGGCGCAGCATACCGGTGAACACCGCCTTCACCCCGCCCGCGTCGTTGGTGGTGCGCTCGACCCAGACGCCCGTCCCGGCGTTCACCTCCACGCCGACGTTCGTGCCGAACACGTCGCACCAGGCCGGTTCCGCGCCCTGCTTGAGCCAGTACTTCTGCCAGCCGTTGGTGTAGACCCATACCTTGTCCGCTTCCGTGTCGCTCGCGCCGGCGTAGAGGCCGCGCGCGATCTGCGCGCCGAGGTTCGAGTTCAGGTTCTCGCAGTCCAACCCGTCATAGGCGACCGGAACCGAGACCATGTACCAGGCGTTGCTCGGGCGCGGCTGCGTGAACATGCCGCGCTCCTCGGTCCGGTTCGTGTAGACGGTGTCGAAATAGGTCGTCCGAACACGATAGAAACGGTTCGTGTGCGGATCGACCACGTCGAAGTCGGTCCATTCGTTCGTGCCCTCCGGGTCGGCAGGGATGCCGTTGGTGAACACGGTGAGCGCGTTGGTGTAGACGTCGTCGGCGCCGATGACCGCGTAAAGCCGATCCTCGGCGGACAGCCAGCGCATGACGACGTTCGTCTCGTCGACCACGTCGAAGAATACGATCCGGAAGAACGAGCCCGCCGCTTTGGGGTCCGTCCCGACCACGTACTCCTCCAGATCCGTCTGGAAATCGGCGTCGAAATCGCCCGTCCCGTCGCGCACGGTGTTGCCGAAGTTGTCTTCCTCCCACCAGTCGGCCATTCCGTCGCCGTCCGCATCGCTCAATTCCTCGCCCTGCACGCTGTAGAAGGCCGCCGGCGCGAGCTGGTTGGTGTAGCAAGTCAGGATCCATTCCGCCGGCCGGACCACGTTCGCCACGCGCACCTCGTCGATCTGCCCGTCGAACACGTCGCTCGGCCACCAACTGATCGCCGTCAGCATCGACTCATCCGAAAGGAACGTGCCGGACGGAAGATCGATCGGCGAGACGCCCGGCATGACGCCATTGACGTACAGCACCGGCTCGTTCATGTAGCTGGTGCAGTCGTACGAGACCGCCACATGCTGCCAGGCGCCGGCAATCAGGGAGTCGCTCGAGGTCTCCCAGTTCCCGTCGGCCGTGTCGAAGCCCTGGTAGAACTTCAGCCGGTTGCCCTCCACGTACATCTTGCGGATCGTCCCGCCCTTGCCCCAGATCCGGTACGGGCCGGGCGTGACCGAGGTCGGCTTGATCCAGGCCGAGATCGTGAGGGTGGTCAGGTTGCGCAGGCTCGCGTTGGTGGCGATGTCGACGTACTCGTCGAACCCGTCGAACGCGAGCGCCATGTTGACCATGCCGGCGACGCTGTCGGCCGCTTCCATGTTGACGCAGGTCCCCGTGCTTTCCGTGCCCGAGGCATCCCAGATCTGCGGCGCGGCGCCCGCCGGGTCCTCCGTCAGGTGCCACACGCCGCCGTAGGTGTTCGTCCATACGCCCGGCGCGTTCTGCTGCGAGCTCGTGATCGAGCCGTTGCCGTAGTAGACATAGAACGTCGTGTCCGAGTTCCAGTTCACCGCCGGCAGGCGCACCCAGCCGATGAAGTGGCCGTTGGTCTCGTTGTACAGTTCGACCTCGAAGTCCAGCCGGTTCGTCCCGTCGCCGCTGGTGAACACGATGTCCAGCCCCTGCGCGTCGCGCACGTCGCCGCCCTGCCCCGTGGAGCGCAGGTCCGTGTCCGCCACGTCCACGAGCACCGGGAAGTTCATGAGATCCATCGACAGATAACTGACCGTGCTGTTGCTGATCACCAGCGCCTTGCGCGCGGTGAAGCCGGGCAGCCAGCCGCCGTCGTCGTCGAGGATGGTGTAGGTGTGGTTCGTCGTCTCCCCGAGCACCCCGTTGGCGACGCTGGTCAGCGAGAGGATGAGCGTCTCGTCCGGCTCGATCGCCACCTCATTGTTGATCGAGATGTCGATGGGCTTCCGCCACTCGCCCGGATTGAACGTGAGCGGACTGGCCCCCGAAATGTTGTAGTCCACCCCGCCCGGCGTCGCGGTGCCGCCGGTCATCGCGAATTCGACCCCGACGGTGTTCGTCGGCGACGCATTCAGCGTCACGGTAACGGGCACGAACGTGATCGATTCGCTGCCGCTGGCCGCCCCGACCTCGAAATCGGCCACGATGACGGGCGCTTCCTCGGTGGTGCTCGACATAAAGACGGACGACGGCGTGTTCTGGTTGTAGTGGGAAGTCTGGATCCATCCGTCGCTGCGGGCGACGCGCGAAACGCGCAGTTCGTCCACGCGCCCGTGCAGCCAGTTGGAGACGCTGCCGAAGTTGCGCTCCGCGCCGATCAGAAGCGGGTTGTCCTCCGGCCACACGTTGGTCACGCACGTGTCCGCGTCCCTCAAAACCCCGTCGACATACAGGCTGCGGTCGGTCCCGTCCCAGACGCCGGCGACGTGGTACCACGTGAGGCTCGGGACCGGCTCGGCCGTCTCGGAGGGCTCACCTTCGTTCATGACGTCGAACCGCATTCGGTCGTCCTCAAACCCCATCCACCACGCATCCCCCTCGCCGGTTTCGCGCTGGCGGGAGACCACCGTCTTGAAGCCCGTGTCGTCGCTTTCGCGCCGCAGCCATGCCGAAACGGTCAACGCGCCGGTCACGTCGTTCAGCACGTTCGTCGAGTCCGCCACGAGCGTTTCAACATGTTCATCAACGCCGTTGAATAGCAGGGCGTTTGCAATCGTCTTGCCCTGCGCGACGTTGGCCGCATCCATGTTCACCGACTGCGCATGCAGTGCGTTCGTCGTGCTGTCCCGGATATCGCCGGGCAGGCCGGTCGGTGTGTCGGCCAGGTGCCACACGCCGACGTAATCCTCGTCCCAAACGCCGGGCGGGTTCTCCAGCGAATTCGAGACGGTCGGATTGCCGTAGTACATATACATCGGCGTCGCGGCGCCCCGCAGCAGGACCGGCACGCGCACCCAGACGGAGAACTGGCCGGAGGAAGCGAGGTACCGCTCGAACTCGTGATCCAGCCGGTTCGTGCCGGTCGCGTCCGTGAAGCAGATGTCGTATCCGTTCGAATCCGTGACGCTTCCGCCCCAGTTCGTCCACGCCAGGTCGCTGTCGCCGGCCGTGGCCACCAGCATCGGGAAGTTCGTCAGGTCCGCGTCGCCAAACACCATGTTCTGCCCGGCCACGACCGCCTTACGCCGCCAGAATCCGTCCAGCCAGGGCGTCTCGTCGTCCATGATGACCGCCTGGGTTTCCGTCCCCCCCTCCTCCATCACGCCGTTGGCGACGGAGTCGAGTGTGAGGGTGATCGTCTCCGGCCCTTCCGCATCCCCGTCGTCCAAGACGACCAGATTTGTGGCCCACTCCGTCCACCCGGCCGGGATCACGATGTTCGTGGCACAGGTATAGTCCGCATCGACCTCCGCCGTGCCCGACAGCGTCAGATAGACCGTCACCTCGTTGGTCGCCGTCTGGTTCATCCCGGCGACCACCGTTGCTTCGTCCCCGCTCTCGAGCAGCCGCCAGGGCCCGACCGTCACATGCACAAACGGATACTCCGACCGCTTGCTCCCGAACGAACAGAACGTCGACGGGCTTGCCTGGTTGCTGAAACAGGTCACGATCCAGTCGCTGGAGCGGGCCACGCCGGCGATGTGCACCTCGTCGAGCCGGCCGGAAAGCGCATCGCCGTAACTCAGGGCCTGTGCGCCGATCACCAGTTCGGTGTCGTTCAGCTGGTCAAACGCATCGATCGTGCCGTCGGTCGTCACGTCGAAACCGTCCACATAGATCTTGGCCATAGAGCCCTGCAGCACGCACGCAAAATGGCGCCACGTGTCTGCCACGTAATCCACGGCGGTGGCAGACCCGTAATCAACGCCGGCCGCATACGCGTCATGCCGGTTGTTGCCGGGCGAGTACTCGAACTGATAGCCGTTCGGGGCAGCATCGATCTTCTTGGAGACCAGCCGCATGGAGGTCGTGTCCCCGGAATTCTTGATGTTGAGCCAGCCGGAGATGGTGATTTCGTTCGTGATGTCCAGGCTCGGCGAATCCGCGACTGAGATGTAGTCGTCGCCGTCGAAGTCCAGTGCGCGCCCGATCTGGCCGGGCACCAGATCGTCGGGCGTCATGTTCGCGTTCGGGTCGCCGTCGTTCCCCAGCACCGTGCTGTCGCGAACCGGCGTCCCGGACTGGGACGGGTCCTCGCCCATGTGCCATACGGCCCGGTACGGCGCGCCCCACGTTCCCGCGGGGTCCTCCTGCGATTCGGTGATGGCCGAGTTGCCGTAATACGCGTAGAACGTCGTGTCGGCGGTAGCGGCCAGCACGGGCAGCCGCACCCAGGCGATGATCCAGCCGGTGCCGGGGTCGTACCATTCCAGCTCGTGATCGAGCCGCGTCAGACCGTCCGCGAGCGTGAAGACGATGTCATAACCGTCGGGATGCTCCACATAGCCGCCCTCGTCCACATGGCACATGTAGAAATTCGTCTTGTTGATCAGGATGGGGAAGTCGTACAGATCCACGGCCGTCGGCACGGTGCCGGCCGAGATCGTGATCAACTGGCGCCACGTCCAGCCCGCCAGCCAGTCCTCGTCGTCGGCGATGATCACTTCGACCTCGTCCGGTTCGTCGCGCAGGGCGTTCTCCACGTAGTCGATCGCCACGGTCGCCGTCTCCGCCCCTTCCGTCAGCGCGTCGTCAAGCCCCGTCAGCGTGATCCCGTTCGTCACCTGACCGGCCGCGATGAAAATGCTCGTGCCCGTAACCCAGTAGTCCTCGTTCGTCACCGCGACGCCCGAGAACTCCAGATACACCGTCACGTTGCTCAGCGTCGTGATCGAAAGCTGAGCGATCACCTCCGCGACTCCCCCTGTCTCGGTCAGTCCCGAGTCCTCCACCAGCAGCCGCACGAACGGGTACGGCGGCTGCTCCGCCCCGCCCACCGTATAGAAGCTGGACGGGCTGAACTGGTTCGTGTAGCTCGTCGCGATCCAGCCGTCCGAACGGACCACGTCCGACAGACGCACCTCGTCCAGGAAGCCGGACAGGTACGACGTACCGTAACGGCCGATGTAGCACAGCGTCTTGGCCTCTTGCCCCCCGGAACTCACCGTGGTGCCGATGTCCTGTTTCTGGCCGTCCACATGCATGAACGAATTGCTGATGTCGTATTGCCCGCTGCCCGCTACGGTGAAGACGGTATGGTGCCAGGCGTTGTCGTACAGCGGAGTCGGGCTGCCGGGGGAGAGATACCGGTAGTTGCTTGCCGCCATCCAGATGTTCGGCTGCGCGGCGTTGTATTCGTACAGGAGCGTGGGCCGGCCGGCCCCGAAGGAGAGCACCGGCGCGAACGTCTGCGAACTGCACTTGATCCAGGCCTCGGCCGTGAGTGTATCCGGCAGCAGGCTGCTGTTCGTCCCGCAGTAGATGTGGTCGATGCCGGCGCTGAACTGCTGGCCGTTGCCGATCTGGCCCATTTGACCGGAGGCCATGACGAAATCGTCGCCGTGATTGGCGTTCGATGTGGAATCCTTGTACAGGCCAGGCGTGTTGGTGCCCGCCTGATCTTCGGCCAGATGCCACACCGCCCGGTAGTGGCTGTCCCAGACCCCCTCCTCGTTCTCCTGCGAATTGGAGACCGACACGTTCCCGTAGTACATGTAGAGCACCGTATCGGTGTTGTGCGCCAGCACGGGCACGCGGACCCACCCGACAAATTCGCCGGTGGTATTGATGTAGCGCTCGATCTCGTGGTCGAGTTGCGTGAGGGCGTCGGCACCGGTAAGAATGATGTCGAACCCGTCTATGTGCTGCACGTTGCCCCCGGAGCCGGTATGCGCCAGAGAGGTGTGGGTGTAGTTGATCAGCACGGGGAAGTCGACCAGATCCTGCGTGCCGCTCACCGCGCCGCCCAGAATCGTGAACTTGCGGCGGTACTGGTAGCCCGGCGGCCAACGGTCGTCGTCCTCTATCGTACAGCCGACTTCGTTCGGCACGCCCGGTAGCCCGTTGACGGCCGAATCGACCCTGACGACCAATTCCTCGTCCTCCTCGTTGAGGGCGTCGTCCAGGCCCGTCAGGGTGACGACATTCGTGGTGTTCCCCGCCGTCACGACGACGTTGGTCATCGGGCAGGAGAAGTCCGCACTCCCTACGGCGTCGCCGGAGAACGTGAGGTAGACGGTCACGTTGCTGGCGTACGGCTTGGAGAGCCAGACCGTCACGTTCGCCGTGCCGCCCGTCTCGGCGAACGAGGTGTCGCTGATCTCGAGCGTGACGAGCGGGTATTCCGATTCCTCGCCCGCCGCTACGGCGTAGAAGCCGGACGGCCCGGCCTGGTTCGCGGCGCACGTGGCGATCCAGCCGGGCTGCCGCGACGTGTGCGACAGGCGCACTTCGTCGACGGCGCCGTAGAACGGCTTGGTCTGGCTCTCGTCCATGCCGAGCAGCAGCCCGGCCGTGCCGGCGAGCGGCGCCGGCAGGTTCGTGCAGGCACGGTCCGTCTGCCCTTCGTAGTACCACGCGGCATCGCCGCTGTCGTAGACGAACGCGACGTAGCTCCAGTGTGTCGTGCTGAAAGTCCACGTCGAGAGATACTGCCCGGAAATCGGCCGGTCGAGCGTGCTGTCGGGCAGTTGCCAGCCGGCCGACAGATTGTCATTGCCCGAGTCTTCCTTGTGCAGCGCCTCGATGTAGTAGCGGCACCCGGCCTCGAGCCAAATGCTCGTCGACTGCTCGTTGCCCGTCTCCCACACGTTGTGACCGCTCGAGGCGTCCTCCCAGGCGATCTTCACGCGGTTCGCCCGGTCCTCATCGGTGCTCAGCCACAGTTCCGAATTGTCGTCGCTGCTGACCCAGAACGTGTACGCGCCGTTCCGCGGCGGGTGAATCCAGCCGCGGATCCGCGATCCGTACGAATCGTCAAACTCCGTGGGCGCATCGAAGGCGGTCAGATTCGCGTACCCCGACCAGTTGTCCGGGAAGTCCGGGTGACCGGTCAGGTCGGCAACGCTGCTCCCGCTTATGCTCGACCACCATTCCCGCTGGATCTCGCCCACGCCGGGCACCCAGCCGGTTTCGGCAACCGTCGCCACGCCCGTCCCGCCGCCGCCCGTTTCCAGGCGGAACAACGCCGCGCGCTCGGGCGCGATCGGCGTGCCCTGGCTGATGCCCCAGCCCGCGCCGGTCTCCATCTTGTCGAGCAGGATCCGCTCCGTATCCCCGGCGGCGTACGGCCGGTACCACGCTTCGATCGTGAAGTTCGAGACGGCCAGGTCCAGCCCGGCGGCATCCGGCACCGCCACGTGGTCCTCGTCGTTCGGACTGGCGCTGAACCGGATGCTCGATCCGAAAACCGCGTCCGCCGCGCCCCAGGTCGCATCGTTCACATTCTGCACGGCCCCGTCGTTCGCGTTCTCGGTCGAATCGCGCACCGCCGTGCCGGCCCCTTCGTTGAAATGCCACACGGCGGCGAAGGCCGAGTCCCACACCCCGGTCGCCAGCCCTTGCGGCGAATCGACGGTCGCGTTGCCGTAGTACAGGTACAGCGTCGTGTCTTCGTCGTACGGCAGCACCGGGACCCGCACCCAACCCAGCCACTGGCCCACGGCCGGATCGTAGTGCTCCATCTCGAAGTCCAACGGCGTCGTCCCGTCGCCCGCCGTGAAGACAACGTCCCAGCCGTTGCTGGTCAGCACCTTGCCGCCGAATCCGAATGCGCGCAGGTCGGGATCGGTCGCATTCACGAAGACGGGGAAGTTCGTCAGGTCCGAATCGCCCTGCACCTGCTCGTCGTCGATCACGACCGCACGCCGATACGCATAGCCCGCCGCCCACGCCGTGTCGTCGTCCAGCAGCGTGCCCGCCACCCATGTCACATCCCCGATCAGCGCGCCCTCGAGCGAATCGATAGTGACAATGACGCTCTCCGCCCCCTCGGGGTCGCCGTCGTTCTGGCCCGTCAGCGTGACGACGCCGTTCGTGTTCCCGGCCGCGATCAGCAGGTTCGTCGTGGAGCAGGTGTAATCCGTGCCCGCCGCCGCCGAGCCGCCCAGCAGCAGATAGACGGTGACGTCGTTCGTCGCCGCCTGCGTCAACACCGCCGCCACCGTCGCCACTCCGCCCGTCTCGACGAACGGCGAGCCGCTCAGCGCCAGCGAGACATGCGACGGGCCACGCGCCTCCTCCGTTCCGATCTCCACGCAATACGACGGCGCGCTCTGGTTCTGATAGCTCGTCCCGATCCACCCCTCCGTCCGCAGCGTCTTCGACAGGCGCACCTCGTCCAGCACGCCGTGCAAGGTGTCCGAGCCGTTGGTGCTGTTGCCCAGCAGCAGGGAATAGAGGCTGTCGCTGTCGGGCACGCCGCTGACCAGCATGTCGTCCGGATCGGAGCGCGCACCGTTGACGTACAGCACGGCATCGTTGTTCGTGTCGGAGTTGTCGTACACGACCGCCACGTGATGCCATTCGCCGGCGGTCAGGCTGCCGCCCGATGTGGCCCAGAGCCCGTCGGCTGCCGTGAAGTGTTGCTCATGTACGAACTCGGTGCCGGCCGACAGCCGCGCGAATCGCGCCCCCTTGTCGAAAAGCCGGTGGTTGGCGTACAGGTAGTCCGGCCGGATCCAGGCGGAGAACGTCATTTGCGTGATGTTGTTCAGGCTGGCCGCCGAGCCGCAGTTGACGCTGTCGCCGTAGCTCGTCCCGCCGAAATAGAGCCCGTCCTCGATCTGGCCGGGCACCTCGTCCAGCACGCCGAAGGTCGGCGAGCAGGTGCCGTCGTTTCCGTATGCCGTCGAGTCGGGCATCTGCGGCGCCGCGCCGGTCGGGTCTTCGCCCATATGCCAGACCCCGACGTAGGCTGTGTCCCAGACTCCGGCCGGGTTCTCCTGCGGAGCGGACACCGTCGGATCGCCATAGTACAGGAACAGGAGCGTGTCCTGCCCGGCCTCGAGCACCGGGATCCGCACCCAGGCCGTGAAATGCCCCTCGACGGGATCGTACGCCTCGACTTCGTGGTCCAGCTTGCTCAGGCCGTCATCGGCCGTCAGTACGATGTCGTAGCCCTGCCCGTGCCGAACCTTGCCGCCTTCCGACACGGTCCGCAGATCCGCGTCGGTCACGTCGACCAGGAACGGGAAGTCTGACAGGTCGCCTTGGATCGTGCTTCCGTGGGCGGTCAACAGCTTCCTGTACACGCAACCGGGATAAAACGGCGTGCCCGGCGTCAGGAACGCGATCGTCCGGCCGTAGCTTGTGCCGAGCAGATTCTGCGCGTACGCGCACACATAGTAACGTGTTGCCGGCGCCCCGCCCGTCCACGGGAAGTCGAACGAGACTTCGCCCATGTTCTGCACGGTGTAGCGGGTCGAGGGGTTCGGCTCCTCGTCGCACATGAAGCCCATTTCCACCAGGTTCGTGTTGCCGTTCCAGCGCAAGTCGCCGTGGAACGTCGCGTTCGTCGGGCCGATGTCGGTGAGATCTTCCGTCTCGACCCGCGGAAAGTCCTGCCAGATGTTGTATTTCCGGTTCAGGTACAGCTCGACGTCCTGCCGGTCATCGTCGGTCAGGCACCTGTTGTACGCGATGATCTCGGCGAAGTCGGCCTGAGCGAAGTAGCTGTCGTTGAACTGACCGCTGCATCCGATCTTGCCGTCGTAGTAGTAGCGGTTGTCAAACGTGTCTGAGCCGGTCTCGGTCCCGAGAACGCCGTCCTTGTAAAGTTTCAGCAAGCTGAGTTCCTCGTTCTCCAGGTACCAGAGATGGAGGCCGAACGGACTGTGGTTGTTCAGCTGCACGGTCGTGAGGCTGCCGCCGCGCGCCGAGATGCGAGGGTCCGCGCCGCTCCCGTATATCCAGAACCCGAAATAGTGATGCGCGTCGACATCGCCCGTATCGCAGTTCAACTCGAGGGCGCTTCTGTCATTCAACGCCGTGTACGATTCCATCAGAAGAAAGACGCTCGCCGCGTCATGGAACGTGTCGGGCATCTTCGGCACCGAAAGCTTGTCGTCCACGCCATCGAAACTCAGCCCGGGCAGTCCGTTCCAGGCGGTGGACTTGTACAGAGGGCAACGGCTGTAGGAGGTGCACCACGCGGCACGGCCGTACCCGCTTGAATCCAGCCAGGTCCCGACGGCATCCCCATCGCCGAACCCGGCCAGCGCGTCGGCCTTGTACCATAGTTGCAGGCCGTCGATCTCATCGGGGCGCGTGACATCGTCCCATTCGTTCTGCTCGACGCCTGCACTGCAGAAATCGGACGGCGACGCCTGGTTCGTGTAGCAAGTCGCGATCCATTCGTCGGAACGTTCCGTATGCGATACCCGCACTTCATCTACGCTCCCGCGGAAGTAGTCGCTCGAGGGTATAGGCGTCCAGCCCGTGGACTTGTCGTACCCCACGCGCCAGAACCCGGTGAAGTTGTTGGCCGTCGTCACCGTCTCGTTGCTGGCCACGACGCTGCCGTCGGCGAACAGGAACTGGCCCTTGCTCGACAGGCGCGCCGCGGCGTAATGCCAGGCGTTGTCGTTGTGCGTGTTCGCGTTCGTGAGCACGTACTGACTGCCGTATTGCACGCCGAAGTACAGATTGCCCGGATTGTCCAGCCAGATGTGGCGCCCGATCGTGGCGCTGGCGCTCTTCTTCGTGTCGCCCAGCACGATCAGTTGCCCGCCGGACGTCGTGTCCGTCTTGAACCACAACTCCAGGGTGAACGGGTTCGGGTTCGCGTGCGAGTCCGTCGGATAGATGAAATCGTCGCTGCCGTCGAAATACACGCCGGTCCCGACCTGCGCGGCGGCGTCGTTGCTGGTCATCGTGCCCATCGCCGTGTAGTCGTTGGCGTTGGCGGTCGAGTCGCCGATCGTGCCGATCGGGTCGTGGTACAGATGCAACACCGCCTTGAAGTCGCCGTCCCAGACACCCGTGGCGTTCGCCTGGGAGACGGCAACGTCCGGATTGCCGTAGTACATCCAGAACCCGGTATCCGCGTCGCCGCGCAGGACGGGGAGCCGCACCCAGGCGATCACCTGCCCGTTGGACGGCGCGTAGGTCTCGAGTTCGAAGTCGAGCAGCGTCTCGCCGTCCGAGGCGGTGAAAACGATGTCGTACCCGTTCGTGCTCTCGACTCGCCCGCCGAAGTCGACGCTCATCAGCGAGGGATTCGTCACCGAAACCAGAATGGGGAAGTTCGTCAGGCTGCCGGTTCCGGCCACCGCGTCGGCGTGGACGCCGATCTCGCGCCGGTGCCGCCAGCCGCTCTTCCAGGAGTCCTCGTCATCCACGATCGTGTAAGTCGCCGTCGCGTTGTGCCACAGCACGGCGCCGACCGCGTTCGTGAGCGTGATCTCGATCGTCTCGTCCTCCTCGATCAGGTCGTCGTCGACGACGAGCACGGCGAGTTCCGCGCTGGTCTGGCCGGGATCGAACGTGAGCGTGCCGTTCTCGATCGCATGATCGGCCCCGCCGCCCGTCGCCGTGCCGCCGCTGACGATGTAGTCGACCGTCACCGTCACGTTCGTCGCCCACGAAAGCGCCACCTCGAGCGTGTTGTTCGTGACGGACTCGTCGTCCGAAAGACCGTCCTCGCCGCCCCCGCCGGCCATGCCGCCGCCCGTACCGAAGGCGAACTCCACCCGCGGCGGGGCCGACTCTTCCTCCAGCCGCGCGGCGGAGGCCGGGTCCGACTGGTTCGAGTAGCCCGTCTTGATCCAATCCGCGGAGCGCAGCACGTCGGAGACGCGCACCTCGTCCAGAATCCCGTCGAACGAGTTGATCCAGCTCAGTTCGCCGCGCCCGATGCGCAGCACGTCGGCGGCGTCCGACTGGTGCGCCGTGCCGCCGTCCGGGCCCCACGCCTCCGTCACCGCCTGCGTCTCGCCGTTCACGTAGTAGACCGCGTCGTTGCCCGTCGAGGTGCTGTCGTATTGGTACACGATGTGAAGCCACTGCCCGATCTGCAGGCTGCCCGCTTCCGTGCGCCAGCCGAGCAGGTCCGCGCCCGGGTCCCAGTAGTGCCGCGACTCCGCAAAGCCGGTCGAGTCGCCGTTCCTGAGGTAAAGCATGCGCTTGCCGCCCTTGGCGAACAGCCCCCCGATGTTGTCCAGGTCTTCCGCCAGACACCACGCGGAGAAGGTGAGGTTGGTGATGTCGTCCAGCTCGGAATCCGACCCGGCGTCGATCCGCGTGGTGCTGTTCGTGCCCCAGAACCGGAGTCCGCCGGCGATCCGGCCAGGCCGCTCGTCGGCGTCGGTCAACCCCACACACGTGCCGTCGTTCGCCCACGCGCTGCTGTCGGGCGCGGACGGCTCCGGATCGTCCGGGGAACAGGTCAGGTGCCAGACGCCGACGTGGTTGACGTCCCATACGTTGGTCGTGTTCTCCTGCGACTCCTCGATGTACGGGTTGCCGTAGTACAGGTACAGGACCGTATCGTACTCATGATGCAGGCTCGGGATCCGGACCCAGGCGGTGATCGCGCCGTTCGGCTCGTCGTACAACTCGGTCTCGTGGTCGAGCCGGCTCACGCCGTCGTACGCCGTGAACACCGCGTCGTAGCCTTCCAGGCTTTCCAGGTTCCCGCCGTTCATCGCCGCACGCAGCGACCAGTCCTGCAGCACGAGCAGGAACGGGAAATCCGTCAGCGGCGACGTGCCGCTGACGAGGCCGGCGTTCAGCACCACTTTGCGGCGACAGGCGTAGCCGGGCAGCCAGCCGGCATCGTCGTCGACAATCGTGTACACCTGCTCCGCTGTCGCGAGCGTCGCGTTCGTCGCGTTGCTCAGCAGGAGATCAACGGTCTCGTCCGGCTCCGGATCGCCGTCGCCGGCGACGGCGATCTCGATGTTCGTCGCCGTCTGACCTGCCGCGAACGTGAGCGTGCCGGCAACGAGCGTGTAGTCCACGCCGTCCGTGGCGCTGCCGCCCGCCACCGCGTAGTCGACACACACCTCCAGGCTCGAGGCGGAACTGAGTCGCACCTCAAGCACGGCCGGTGTGGCGGATTCCGAACCGGACGATTTCTCCTCCGTGAACCCGACCGTCCGGCTCTGCTCCGGGCCGACCGCCGCGAACCCGGCCGGGTCGACCACATTGGTGTAGCCCGTCGCGATCCACCCGTCGGAGCGGATGACGTCCGAAACCCGCAGTTCGTCGATCCCGCCGTTCCACGCGTCGGTTCCCGTCCCGCTGATGGTGAGCACCTGCGCCGCGTCCGACTGCATGCCGTCCATGCCGCTCATATCGCGCGAGACGCCGCCGGGGCTGCCGTCCAGGTACAGCACGGCATCGTTCGCATCCGAGGTGCTGTCGTACGTGACGGCCACCTGCTGCCAGGCACCGACCGTCAGCGCGCCGCTCGTCAGCCGCCACTGATGCGCGCCGGTCACGAAGCCCTGGTCGAACCACAGGTCGCCCCACGACTGGTACAACCGGCGTATCGTGGTACCCTTCGACCAGACCCGCCGCGACGTGCCGTCCAGGACGATGGGCTTGACCCACGCTTCAACGGTCAGGTTCGTGATGTCGTCCAACACGCCGGCGGACGCCACATCCACGTACTCGGCATCCTCGTCCGACTCGAACGCGTAGGTCACGATGCCGGCCACGCTGTCGTCCGATTCATAGCCCGCGGCCGTCCCGTCGTTGGCGTAACGCGAGGAATCCCCGATCTGGCTCGCCTCGACTTGCGGGTCTTCGTTCAAATGCCACACGCCCACATAGTGCGTGTCCCACACGTTCGTGGCGTTCTCCTGCGATTCCGTGACGGCGGCATTCCCGTAGTACAGGAACAGGTGCGTGGCGCGGTCGTAGGCCAGCACCGGGACCCGCACCCAGGCCGTGTACGTGCCGTTGGTGCAATTGTACAATTCCACCTCGTGATCGAGTCCCGTCGCGCCGTCAGCCGCGGCGAAGACAATGTCGTACCCGTTCGTGTGCTCTACGTGCCCGCCGTTGCCCGTCGAGGCCAGGTCCGGTTCCGTCAGGCTGACCAGAACGGGGAAGTCGATCAGGTCCGCACCGCCGCCGACCCGCGTAGGATCGATCGTGATCAGCCGCCGGCAGGCGTACGCGGGCAGGAACGACTCTTCGGTGTCGAAGCTGACCGTCTCGCCGAACGTCGTGCCGAGCGCGTTGCTCGCAAACGCCGCCGCGTAGTAGCGCGTGCCCGGAATGCCGTCGCCCCACGCATAGGTGTAGGGGCCCGTCTCCGTGCCCGGCGCGACATAGATGTCAGCCGGCGCCGGGTTCGTGTCGCACACGAACCCGCGCACCAGCAGGTTCGTGTTGCCGTCAAACAGCACCGTGCCCGCCAGCGTCGCACCCGTCGCGCCGACGCCGGTCGCCTCACCCGTGACGACGTCGGGCGGCGTCGCGTACGCGTTGTACTTCCGGTTCAGATACGCCTCGATCGCCCAGCGCTCGTCATTCGACAGCATCCGGTCGTACGCCAGGATCTCCGCGTAGTCCGCCGCCAAAGAACGCGTGGTCAAGTCGTCCGCGCCGCAGCCGACCTTGCCGAAGTAGTCCAGGTAGCTCGAAAAGACGCTGACGCTGCTCTCCGTACCCGACACGCCGTCCTTGTAGGCCCTGAACGCACCGCCTTCCTGCGCCTCCATACACCAGACGTGCAGGCCCGACGGGTCGCCCGGCAACGTGACCGGCTGGGCCTGCCCGTTGACCGCGGCCTCGGCGTAGCCGGCCGAGAAGTACAGGCGCGGAAAGACGAAATAGTGCGCGCTGTCCGCATCGCCCTGATTGTTGTCGAGCACGAACCCGTCCTTGGCAATGCCGGCGCTCGAGCTGGCGGCCGCCACGACGAACAAGCTGACCCCATCGTAGAACGTGTCGGAAATCTTCGGCACGTTCAGCCGGTCGTTCACACCGTCGAATCGCAGGGCCGGGCCGCCGCCGAAGATGCCCGTCTTGTACACCGGAAAGACGCTGACCGTCGTCGACCACGCGCCCCGGCCAAACCCGCTGGAATCGGGCCACGTGCCGACCGGTTCGCCGTCGGCACAGCCGCTCAGCGCGTCGGCCTTATACCAGAGCTGCAGGCCGGCCATCTCGGCCGGATCCGCGCCGTGGCTTTCTTCGATGGTGTAGGAGTGCGTCGCCTGCGGCCCCAGTTCCGCGTTCACCGCGCCGGTCAGGCTCACGATCACCGTCTCGTCGTCCTCTTCGTACAGATCGTCCACGACCACCATCGGAAGCGCCAGCTCCGTCTCGCCCGGCTCGAACGTAAGCGTGCCGTCGCTCAGGACGTAATCCAGCCCGTTGCTCGCCGTGCCGCCCACGACCGCGTAGTCGATCACCACCGTACCCACAGAAGCCAGGTTGAGGTAGACGCCGAGCCAGGGATCCGTCTCCGTCTCGCTGCCCGCCGATTCCGGCGCCTCGAATTGCGCGGTGACCGGGCCGGTCTGCTCAAGCCCGATCTCGCAGAAGGCGTCGGGACCCGCCTGGTTCGTGTAGCAGGCGGCAATCCACTCCGGACCGCGCGCCATGTCACAGATGCGCAGCTCGTCCAGCATCCCATTGAGTTGGTTCGACGGGCCCGTCGGCCCGTCGAAAACACTGGCCTCCGACCCGATCCCGACGAATCCGTAACGGGTGACGCCGGAGCCGATTGCCACCCCGGCCGTACTGCTCGTGACGGCTGCCCCGTCCACGAAGATGTACTTGTCAGGGGTCTCCCCGTTCTTGAACCAGCCGCAGACGTAATGCCACACCCCGTCGGTGTAGTCCGCCGCCGTAGTCAGCGCGTCTTCGGCGCCGCCGTTCATGTCCGTGATCCAGCCGACGTTGCCCGCGCCGTAGGCGGACTCCAGTTCGAACCGCCAGTACTCGCTGTCGTCCCAGGAAGCGATGATCTGCCCGCCCTCCATCGCCCCTTTCACCCAGGCCGACACCATGATCTCCGTGATCTGACCGACGGAGTTGTACGACAGGTTCGACACCGACAGGAAGTCGCCCGCCCCGTCGAAGTTGAGGCACGGCCCGATCCGGCCGTTCGCCACGAACGCCGGGTCCCCCTTCACCAATCCTATCCGGTCGTTCCCGGACGAATCGGGTTGCAGCCCGCCGTCATCCGCCAGGTGCCATACGGCGGCGTAATCCGCCCACACGCTCGCCGGATCTTCCAGCGAGTCCTTCACCGTCCGGTTCCCGTAGTACAGGTACAACGCCGTGTCGCTTTGCGTGGACAGCACGGGAACCCGGACCCAGCTCACGAGCCGGCCCACTCCCGGCTCATAGCGTTCCACCTCGTGCGCCAGCCCGTTCGTGCCGCTCGCGTCGGTGAACAGAATGTCATAACCGGACGGCGTCTCCAGCTTGCCGCCGTCGGCGGCCGGGCGCAGATCCGCGTCCGTCAGACTCACCAGCGCCGGGAAGTTGGTGAGGTCGGTCGCGCCGCCGACAACGCCGCCGCCGAGCGCGACGGCCTTGCGGTACGTGTAGCCGAGCCGCCAGGGCGCGTCGTCGTCCACGATCGTGTAGGTATGCACCGTCACCGTGCCCAGTTCGCCGTCCACCACGTTGGTCAGGCTCAGCACGATCGTCTCGTTCGGTTCCTGGTTCGGGTCGCCCTCGATCGCCAGCACGAAATTCGTCGATACGGTCCCGGGCAGAAACGTCAGGGTCTGTGCCGGGTCGGCGTAATCGGCGGGCATGCCCGCGGTGCCGCCGGTCACCACCAGATCGACCGTTCCGGTCCGCGCGGTCTCGGGATAGAACGTGATCGCGACCGACGGGGCCGCCTCCGATTCGAGCCGCGCGGACGCCGCGGATGCGAAATCGAGCGTCGGCGGGCCGATCTGCTCAAGCCCGAACTCGAGAAACGCGCCAGGCATCGCCGCGTTCGCGTAGCAGGTCGCCAGCCAGCCCTCGCTGCGCGCGGTGCTCGAAAGCCGCACGTCGTCCAGGACCCCCTCGAAGTAGCGCTCGTCTTCTATCCGGCGGCCCATGCAGAAGATGTCGTCCGTCCCCGAGGTGATGTCGGCGCTGAACGCCGCGCTTCCGACGCGCGCACCGTTCACGTACACGACCAGTTCGGCGCCGTCGTACGTCGCCGCTTCGTAGATCCACGCGTTGCGAGGATAGACATTGTGCGCGTCGAGCCGGACGAAGGACACCCCGTTCGTGTTGTAGTTCAACCGCGCGTGCGCGGCGTCGTTCGTCTGCGCCGCGTTGCCCACCACGCCCAGCATGTAGCGCAGATTGTGGCTCCCGTCGCCTTTCACCAGCAACGCTTCGTCGTTGTCCACGCCGGCGACCGGCACGCGCGCCCACGCCTCCATCGTCAACTGCGTACCCGTGATGTCCAGCGCGTTGACGAAGTTGGAGGTCGCCACGTCGATCCAGGCGTTCGTCCCGGGGAAGTCGAGCCCCAGCCCGATGTGCGAGGCCGTCAGCGTCAGGTTGCTGGTGCCGGCGGCCGTGCCGTGGTTCGTGTTGGCCGACGAATCGAGGAACTGCGGCGCCGCGCCAGCCGGATTCTGCGCCAGGTGCCAGACGCCCGCGTAGTCGGCGTCCCAGACCGCGGCCGCGTTCTCCTGCGAGCCGGTCACGGCCGGATTGCCGTAGTACATGTACAACACCGTGTCCGTTTCGCAGGCCAGCACCGGCACGCGCACCCAGCCGACGTACAGGCCCGACGAACCGAGGTACCGCTCCCGCTCGTGGTCCAGCACGTTCGTGCCGTCGGCGGTGGTGAAGACGACGTCGTAGCCCAGCATGTGTTCCACGCGCCCGCCGTTCACCACGGCGCGCAGGTTCGTGTCCGTCACGTTCACGAGCAGCGGGAAGTTCGTCAGGTCCGACTCGCCGCCGACCTGCTCCGAGTCCAACTCCAGCGCCTTGCGGTAGCCGTACCCCGCCAGCCATGGCGCGTCGTCGTCCAGAATCGTGAACGTGTGGTTGCTCGGCGCCGCCAGCTCGGCGTTCACCGCGTTGGCCAGCGCCACCGTGATCGTCTCGTCGGGTTCCGGATCGAAGTCGTCCAGGATCGTCAGCGCGATGTTCGTGCCCGTCTCGCCCGGCCAGAAGGTCAGCGTACCCGCCGCCAGCACGTAGTCCAGCCCGCTCGCCGCCGTGCCGCCCGCGACCGAGTAGTCGACGGTCACCATGACCCCCGGCGTCAGACTCAACGCCACGCCGATGTCCGCCGCCGGCTCCGACTCCAGGTCCTCCACCGCCGGCGTCACGAACTGCACCGTCAGCATATGTGTCTCCTCGGCGCCCCAGTTGCAGAATGAGCCCGGCGCACACTGGTTCGTGAAGGCGGTCGCCATCCAGTCCTGGGACCGCACCACCTTCTCGAGGCGGACCTCGTCCATCCGACCGTCGAAACTCACGCCGCTCGCGGAGGCGATCATCGCATCGAACAGCGTGTCCTGCGTGACCAGGCCGTCCGGAGTGGCAACCTCCGTCACCGCCTGCGTGACGCCGTCGATGTAGAATACCGGGTCGTTCGCGAGCGAGGTGTGGTCGTAGGCCACCGCCACGTGGTGCCACGCGCCCACCGGGACGCTGCCGCCGGACTGCCAGTGGCCGGCCGCCGCGTTGAACGCCTGCGTGAAGCAGAGCACGCCGCTGTTGACGAACAGCGCCCAGCCCTGCTTCTCGAACAGGAACCGGTCCGTCGCGTCGTTCACATCCGGAATCACCCACGCCGACAGGGTGAACTGCGTCAGATCGCTCAGGCTGCCGTCCTTGCCCGCGTTGACCCGGTCATCCGCGCCGTCGAAGTCGAGCGAGTTGTGGATCTGACCCATGACCAGGTCGAATGCGTCCATGCCGCCCTCGCAGGTGCCGTCGTTGACGTGGCGCGTGGAATCCGCGATCTGCGGAGTCGGGTCCGCCGGCGATTCGTTCATGTGCCACACTCCGGCGTAGTCGCCACCCCACACACCCGCCGCGTCTTCCTGCGAACTCGTGATCGAGGCGTTGCCGTAGTACACGTAGACAAACGTGTCCTCGGCACAGGCTAGAACCGGAATACGGACCCAGCCGATGAAGTCGCCGGCCGTCCCCGTCCAGGACTCGCGTTCGAAGTCCAGCCGGGTCGTGCCGTCCGCCGCCGTGAACATGACGTCAAACCCCTGCGAATGCTCCACGTGTCCGCCCTTTGCCACCGTGCGCAGGTCGGGGTCGGTGACCTCGATCAGCGCGGGGAAATCGCGCAGATCCGCGGCGCCGCTCACGACGTCGGCCCAGATGCGTATCTTCTTGCGGAAACTGTAACCGAACTCCCACGGCGCGTCGTCGTTCACGATCGTGTAGGTGTGCACGTCGTTCGTGCCGACCACGCCGTGCGAGCAAGACACCAGCGAGACCTCCACCGTCTCGTCGGGTTCCGGCATGCCGTCGTTCATGACCTGCACGACCACGTCCGTGGTCGTCACACCCGGGTCAAAGGTGATGGACCCGTCGCTCAGCAGGTAGTCCACCCCGTTGCTCGCCGAGCCGCCGGTGAGCATGTAGTCGACCGTGACCATCACGTTCGTCGACCCGCTCAGCGAGACGCTGAGCCAGGCCTGCATCAGCGATTCGTCGCCCGCGGAGGATGGCGCGTCGAACTCCGCCACCAGCGGATCGCCCTCCACCTCGATCTGCAGCAGCGACGGGGACGCCGCCGGCGAGAGCGAACTGAGCTCCGCGCCCCAGCGCAGGTCGCTGCCCGGGCCCGGGAACCGGCACCACTTGCCCGGCACCGTGTGGCACCAGGTACCGCCGCCGTCGTTCGACAGCCGGAACGCGACCGCCGCGTTCGTGGGCATGTCGACCGCCGCCGTCAGACACGCGTAGGGGATGTCGCCGGACTCCGTGTCGATCGTCAGCGAGGTCACCTTGCCCCGGGCCGTGTCCCACAGCACGCGCCGGTAAATCTTGTTCTCACTCGCGCTGCCGTTGGCCACCACCACGTCCGGCAGCCCGTCGCCGTCCAGGTCGGCCACCGCCAGCGCCTGGCTGTACGCCTCGTCCTCGGTGAGGTTGATGCCCTCCTCGAACGTCCCGTCCCCGTGGTTGAGGTACACCCGGTTCGTGGTGCCCTCGTCCGCCGTCAGCACGTCCAGATCGCCGTCACAGTCGATGTCCGCCAGCGCGATGCCGTAGGTCGTGTGCTCGTCCAGCGAGATGTTCACCCCGTTGCTGAACGTGCCGTCGCCCACGCCCACGTACAACCGGTTCGTCGCGCTCTGCTCGCCCGTCACCACGTCCAGATCGCCGTCCCCGTCCACGTCGCCTACCGCCATGCTGTAGGAATAGCCGCCGTCGGAATCGATGTCCGACCCCGCATCGAACGTCCCGTCCCCGTTGTTGAGGTACACCCGGCCGTTGTTCCAGTTGTTCGCGCACAACAGGTCCAGATCCCCGTCGGAGTCGACGTCCCCGAGAAAGATGCCGTGCGTCTCGTACGTGTCCGACGAGACGTTGACGCCGTTGCTGAACGAGCCGGCCCCGTCCCCGAAATAGAGGCGCGTCGGCTCGCCCGAGTTACTGCCCGCAATCAGGTCCAGATCGCCGTCGCGATCCACGTCGCCCAGTACGAGCGCGAAGACCGTGTAGGTATCGCTCGAAACGTCCTGCCCCGTCACCCCGTTGAACGGGTCCGACGTCCCGTTGTTCAGGTACAAACGGCTCTTCTGCCCGTACACGTTGCCCGCGATCACGTCCAGATCGCCGTCGCCGTCCACGTCGCCGAGTGCGAGCGCCCGCGTGTCGTGGGCGTCCGAGGTGATGTTCGTGCCGTCGACCCCGTCGAACGGACGGCGCGTGCCGTTGTTCAGATACAACACGTTCTCCCGCCCGCTGTCGTTGCCGACCACCACGTCCAGATCGCCGTCATTGTCCAGGTCGCCCAGGGCCACGGCCAGGCTGTTGTCCGTGTCGATGGTGAGCGGCTCGCCCACCCACCCCATCATGGGAGGCGGCACGCTGCCGTTCAGATACAGCCTGTTCGCCGTCGTCGAGTTGTTCACCGCCACCACGTCCAGATCCCCGTCGCCGTCCATATCCGCCAGCGCGACATCCTCCGTGTTGTTCTCGCTCGCCGTGATCGCAAACCCCGCGGTGAACGTCCCGTCCGCGTTCTGCAGGTGGACCTGGTTGTCCATGTCGGTCCCGCGCACCACGTCGAGGTCGCCGTCGCCGTCCACGTCGCCGACAGCCAGCCCATAGGTGTAGGGGGAGTCGCTCTCCGCGATCGCCACGCCCATGACGGAATCGAATGGGTCCGTCCCGCCCGTGTTGTAGTACACGTAGGCCTCGGCCATGTAGTTGCCCGCCACCACGTCCAGCGCACCGTCGCCGTTCATGTCGGCCAGGACGAGCCCGTATGTGTTGTAGGAATCGTCCGTGACGTTCGTCCCCGCCGCGTCCAGGAACGGGTCCGCCGTCCCGTTGTTCAGGTAGTACTTGTTGTAGCTGTCGTTGCCCGCCACCACGTCCAGATCGCCGTCGCCGTCCACGTCGCCCAACGCGATCGCGTAGGTGCCGTCCGTATCCGCCGTGATGTTGCTGCCCGCGATTCCGTTGAACGGGTCGCTCGTGCCGTTGTTCAGGTACAGCTTGTTCTCCGAGTAGCTGTTGCCCACCACCACGTCCAGGTCGCCGTCCCCGTCCACATCGCCCAACACTATCGCATACGTGTCGTCCGCGTCCGACGTGATGTTGGTACCGTCAATCCCGCTGAACGGGTCGTCCGTCCCGTTGTTCAGGTACAGCCTGTTCGCCGTCGAACTGTCGTTCGCCGCCACCACGTCCAGATCGCCGTCCCCGTCCACGTCGCCCACGGCAACGGCGCGCGTCGAATCGAAATCGCTCGTCACGTTCGTGCCGTCGATCCCCACGAACGGATCGAGCGTGCCGTTGTTCAGGTACAGCACGTTCTCGGAACCGTTCGCCACCACGACGTCGAGATCCCCGTCCCCGTCCATGTCGCCCGTGGCCACCGCATACGAATCGTGCGCGTCGGCCGTGAGGTTCGTGCCCTGCGCCAGCGCATACGGATTGCGCTTGGCGCCGTTCAGATACACCCGATTCGGCTGGGAACCGTAATAGCGCGCTACCACGAGGTCCGCCGCGCCATCGCCGTCCAGATCGCCCATCGCCAGACCGCGCGTGGAGGCACTTAAGTCGAACGCCTGGCCCTCGACGAACCAGTCGGGCGCTCCCACGTTGAGGTAGAGCCGGCTGTTCTGGTTGTAATTGGCCGCCACCACGTCCAGGTCCCCGTCGCCGTCCACGTCGCTGACGGACAACGCCCATGTCGATTCGGCGTTCGTGGTGATGCCCACCCCGTCGCCGAACGCTCCCTCGCCCTGACCGAAATAGACGCGGTTCGTCTGATCGTAATTCGCCTCCAGTATATCCAGACGCCCGTCCCCGTTCATGTCACCCAGCGCCACGCCGTATGTGGCGTCCGCCTCCGCGCCGAACGACGTCCCCACCACCCCGGCGAACGGGCTCGCCGTGCCGTTGTTCGTGTAAAGCCGGTTCACCTGCCCGTCGTTGGCGCGCACGAAGTCCAGATACCCGTCGCCGTTGATGTCGCCAAGCGCCATCCCGCGCGTGTTGTGCGCGTCGGTGGTGATGTCGCTGCCCACAACGCCCGCGAACGGGTCCGGCGTGCCGTTGTTCAAGTACAGACGGGCCCGTTCGCTCTGATTCGCCGCCACCACGTCCAGATCGCCGTCACCGTCCATGTCGCCCAGCGCGATGCCGGTCGTCTTGTTCGTGTCGCCCGTGATCTCACGCCCCTGCACGTCCTGGAACGGACTCGCGGTGCCGTTGTTCAAGTACAGCAGGTTCGCCTCGTACCCGTGATTGCCCGCCACCACGTCCAGATCGCCGTCACCGTCTGCGTCGCCCAGCGCAATCGAAAGAGTGCGATTCGTCTCGGTCCCAATGTCCGAACCGCTTACGCCGTTGAACGGGTCCGACGTCCCATTGTTCAGATACAAGCGATTCGCCTCACTCTCAACGCCGACCACCACGTCCAGATCACCGTCACCGTCCACGTCACCCAGCGCGACCGCCGGCGATAACTGTGCGTCAGCCGATATCCCGCTCCCGGCCCCGCCCGCAAACACCCCGTACCACGCATGCCGCCACGCCAGCCGGACCCGCTGCGCATCCGTCGACCAGTTCGCCGTCGTGCTGTTCGTGTCCGCCAGATCCCCCGTCGTGAAATCCTCCGTGAACGGAAGCCCGGGCGTCGCCGCCAGGAGCGGAGGACCGAAAAACAGCATGAACACAACATGTACCGTCACTCGGACCGCTCGCCGGCTCGCCCTGGATTTCATGCTCCGGTCCCCCAAAAAAAGCCCTGGCAGGCTGGTTGAAGACAGACCATACCCCATGTATGGCAGATAATAAGAGCCAGCAGCAAGAAACGTACCAAGGTAGGGCTGCTTGTGATTCTACCCCAAAAAAAGGACGTTTCAATACAATATTTTGTGTGTTTAACCCCAGGATCTGGCCGGGCCGCCCGCTACCCCTTCGTTCACTGCCAACACCGCTCGCATTTTTTAGAATGTGCGAATGCAAGGACGCGAATCCAATCAAGAACCCAATGTATCTACATATAGATTCACCGAAAGCCGGGACCGACGTGCGTTCAAGCGCGTAGAGGCCGATTTTCAGACCCCACATCTTGTTGCGATAATATACTAAATATAGTCTTGAAAAATGGCCGGCAGCCGTCTCGGCCCTACGGACGGCAGCGTCTCGCGCAAACGGCCTGCAGGCCGAGAACCCGCCGCCCTCGGCCTGTCCCCACAAGGCGCATGTGCCGCCCACGGCCCTACCTCGCCTGCCCCCCCTGTTTCCCACCTTGACAACCCACTCCCGAGCCGCTCTAATCCCCGGAGGGAAGGCCGTACAGGGCGGCCCGGCGCAAGGAGACCACGACCGGCTATCCACGCCCGCACGCCCATGCTCCGCCACGCCATTGCCCTGCGGCCGGAGGCCGCGCCATGCCGCTGAAAATCGCCGCCATCGCCGACAGCCACTACGCCACGGTGCCCCCGCCGCATCGGGAACGAGGCGCCATCGCAGATATCCTCCTGCTGCGCGCCGTCAACCGGATCAACCGGATAATCCGACCGGACCTCACCGTCGTCCTGGGCGACCTGATCGACGGTATCGAGCCGCCGCCAGTCTCCGAACAGCTCCGGACACTCAAGGCGATCGTCGATCTGCTGCAATCGCCCGTGGTGCTTCTGCCGGGCAACCACGACGGCGACCCGGCCGCGTTCTACAGCGTCTTCCAGCGCCCGCCCGAAACACTCGACATCAAAGGGGTCCGCCTGCTGCCGTTCGTCGACCCGGAAGCACCCGGTTGGAACGGCACCCGCGCCGCTCAGGACCTCCAACGCATGGGCGCAGCCCGCAACGATCATTCCGGCCCGATCGTCACGCTGCAGCACATGTCGCTCTTCCCGCCGGGCACGCACGCGTGCCCGTTCAACCTGACCAACGCGGGCGAGGTGATCGAGACCATGCGGCGGCATCGGATCCGTCTCGCGATCGGCGGCCATTATCACCCCGGGTTCGACATCACCGGGCCCGACGGCATCCGGTTCGTCGGCGCCCCCGCCCTGTGCGAGCCGCCGTTCGCCGTGCTCGAGATCGATGTGGACGACGCCCGCATCGGCGTGAGGCGCCATCCGCTCAGACTGCCGCGGCATCCGCGCCTGATCGATCACCACGTCCACACGCAATTCGCCTACTGCAGCGAGAACATGAACATGGCCCGCGCCGCCGCGCTGGCCGAGGAGTTCGGGCTCGCCGGGATCGCCTTCGCCGAACATTCCGGCCAGCTCTACGTCGACCGGCAGGCCTACTGGGGCTGGCGCGGCGACGCGTTCCCGGGCGGGATTCACTACGCCGGCGCCGTGCAGGACCGGCTGGCCGAGTATGTCGCGGCGTACCGCGCTTTGAACGCCGGCAACACGATCCTCGGCCTCGAAGTCGACTGCACGGCGGGAGGCGAACCCGTGCTGCGGCCGGAAGACCGTGCGCCGTTCGACGTTCTGCTCGGCACCGTGCACGCGCTGCCCGAGCTGCGCGCGGACCGGCCCGACCTCGAGCGGGCCGCCGACCAGTTCCTCGCCATGCTCGACTCCTTCAGCCGCGGGCCCGGCATCCGCGCGCTCGCCCATCCGTTCCGCGTCTTCCGTCGGCATGGCGGGCCGCCGCCGCGCCTGTTCGAACCGGTCGTCCGGCTGCTGCGGGAACGGAACCTGGCGGCGGAAATCAACTTCCATCACAACCAGCCGCCGCCGGACTTCTTCAAGCTGTGCCTCGACGCCGGCGTGAAGGTCGTCCTCGGCTCCGATTCGCACAACCTCGCCGAAATCGGCGAGTTCGCCGAGCATCTTGCCCTCCTGCGCCAGTGCGGGTTCGACGGGGAGCTGAAGGATATTCTGGCCAACGTTGTCTGAGCCCGAAACTTGATCGAGAACTCACTCGAGAACTTGGTCCAGCACGCGGAGGATAGCCGCAAGAAGGCTCAAAAAGCACAAGAGGGCTCTTCGAGGGCATTCGATTGGCCGCTCTGGATCTGGCGATCCCGTCTTGCGCATTATGAAAAGGGCAACGTTGTGGGAATCGCTTCCGCACTCTGGTGCGGATGCGATTCCCACAACATGTTTGATCGCACAGACTGGCTTTGTGTGCCGCCCTTTTTGCGCCCTTTGTGCCTCTTTGCGGCTATCCCAACCCGTGCTCAGCCAAACTCGTCAGTCTGAGGTGAAGCTTCGCTGGGACCAGGGATTGTGCTCTCCATCCGCGGATCCTATTTGACATTCCGCCCCCGCTCTGCTACCTGTTGAAGCCGGAAGCGTTGACGTCACGCGCAACGATGAGCCCGCACACACAAACAGAAACCCGGCCCGAGCCGAAGGCCCATGAAGCCTTGACCGATCCCGAAAGCTGGGTCGACCGCTACGGCGACTACCTGTACCGCTATGCGCTTGTCCGCGTCCATAACCCCAAGGCAGCCGAGGACCTCGTCCAGGAAACCTTCCTCGCCGCGCTCAACGCCATGAAGGACTTCTCCGGCCGCTCCTCGGAGAAGACCTGGCTGATCGGCATCCTCAAGCACAAGATCGTCGACTATTTCCGCAAGAGCAGCCGCGAGTACGCCGTCGAAGACCCGGAAGCCGCCGGGGACCCGGCCGAAGACAGCTTCGACCGAAAAGGCGAATGGAAAGTGAAACCGTCCGAATGGACGACGGACCCCAGCCTGGCCCTCGAGCAGCAGGAATTCATGGACGTGCTGCAGGAGTGCCTGTCGGCGCTGCCCGGCCGGCTCGGCCACGCCTTCGTCCTGCGCGAGATGGAAGATATGACCAGCGACGAGATCTGTAAGGTGCTCGATATCACGCCGACGAACCTGTGGGTCGTCCTGCACCGAGCCCGCCTGCGACTCAAGAGCTGTCTCGAGGCCAACTGGCTCGCCAAGAACCGGGAGGAGTAGATGCTTTCCTGCAAAGACGTCACACGCCTGGTGTCCGAAGCCCTGGATCGGGACCTGCCGCTGCACCAGCGTCTCGGCGTCCGGCTCCACTTCCTCTTCTGCCGGGTTTGCGCGCTCTATAAGCGACAGCTCCTCATCCTGCGCGACCTGATCCGGCGCGCGGTCGCCCGCTTCGAGTCGTCCGCTCCCGTCTCGCTCCCGCCCGACGCGCGCGAACGGATCCGCCAGTCCATCCGCGAATCGCAGCTCAAGGAACTGGACGACCAATAGGACCCGCCGGATGGGCCCGCCCCGCCAGTCAACCCGGACGAAAACCGCCATCCGGTTCCGACACTCGCCTGAAACTTGCTCGAGAACTTACTCGGGAACTTACTCGAGAACCCCCGCCGCAACGGCGGGATAAACCCGAGTTTGCCGAGGTTTTCGGGTGCCGGCCGGACTGTTGTGGGGCTGATCCGCGATCGGCCCGACCTCGGCTGCCGCCACGCCGATTCGGTTGCACGCCAATCTTGAATCTGCCGTCACACCCGCCTATCCTGGGACTGACGTAGCACCGAAGGAGCGGCAGAATGCCCGCGAAACGCGTCACCCAGGCCGATGTGGCCACACACTGCGGTTTGAGCCAGGAAACCGTCTCCCAGGCATTGAGAGGAGCCGGCCGCATGCGCGAAGAGACTCGCTCGCTCGTGAAACGGGCCGCCGCCAGACTCGGCTACCGGCCGCATGCGCTCGCGCGCGCCATGCGCGCGGGCCGGTTCGGCACCGCCGGTCTGCTGCTCGGCAGCAGACCCGGGTTCAGTCACCTCCCGACGAATCTGCTGTTCGGCATCCAGCAGGCGCTCGCCGTCCGAAATCTGCATCTGACGGTGACGGTCTTGCCCGACGAAGCTCTGACCGACGAACAGACCCTCCCGAAAGTCTTCAAGGAACTGACGGTCGACGGCCTGCTGATCAATTACACGCACCGGATCCCCAGGCAGATGCCCGCCAGCATCCGCGCCATGCGCATACCCGCCGTCTGGCTCAATACGAAACGCCTAGAAGACTGTGTCTACCCCGACGACCGGCGGCTGGCCGCCGACGCGACGGATGTCCTGCTGGAATGCGGGTACCGCCCCATCCTGTTCGCGGCCCGGTGCGACACGCCCGGCCGCCGCCGCACGCAACACTACAGCCAGGCTGACCGCCAGGCGGGCTATGAGACCTCCGCAAGGCGCGCCGGACTCCAGCCGCGCTCCGTCCCGGTCGCCGAACTGGGGCCCGACACGGTCCGACAGTTGATCCGCCAACGCTCGACCGGCGTGCCGGCCGTCGTCGCCTACGAAATGCGGGAAGCGCTCCGAACCCTCTACGCCGCACAGGCCGCGGGCCTGAAGGCGCCGGACGACCTGCTGATCGTCTACTTCTCGCACGCGGCTTTGGCGGATGACGAACTCGACAACAGGATGCGCCCCATCTTTATCCCCGAGGCGCAACTCGGGCAAAGGGCGGTCGAGACGCTGCTTCAGAAGATCGAGGCCCCCAACGTTCCGATCCCCGCGCGCACTGTGCGGATTGACAAAAACCGGATCCGCGCCAACATCCTCCGGCGCTGAGCGCCCAGCCCGGCGCGTCGCACCGCGAATGGAGGCGAATGACCGCCAATTCGCGTCCATTCGCGTTCATTCGCCTCCATTCGCGGTTCGGTTAGCCCGGCTTTTCGGGTTCCCTGTTCCCCGCGAAGCGCGTAGAATACCCGCTGTTCCCATGAACGACTCCTTCGACGAACAGGGCAAGACGCGGGTGCTCAGCCCGATCCTGATCGGGCTGGCGGGCGCCGTCTTCATCTGGTTCATCACGCCCTACAACAATTTCGTTCTGGGCAATGCCTACATATCGGACGACTTCATGCCGGTCGCCGCCCTGTTCGTGGTGCTGGTGCTGGTCCTGGGCGTAAACCCGCTGCTGCGCCGGCTGGCGCCTGGCGCCGCCTTGAACGCGGGGCAGATGGGCATCGTGTTCGGTATCCTGCTGATCGCCAGCGTGACCCCGAGCCAGGGCCTGCTCCGCGAACTGCCGTACTCCCTGGCCGGCGCCGCGGCCCGCGTCAGTGAGGATTCGGGCCTGGCCGACGCCTACGCGAAACTCAAACCGCCGCCCAGCCTCTTCCCCGACACGCTCGGCTATGGCCAGGATGCGCCGGCCTCCCAGTCGTTCCTCGGCGAATTGGGGCCCGGCGAACGGATCCCCTGGGGCGCCTGGCTCGCGCCCCTCTTCGCCTGGTCCGGCTTCCTGCTGCCGTGGTGGATCATGATGACGGCGCTCGCCCTGATCGTACTGCCGCAGTGGCGCGATAACGAACGGCAGCCCTTCCCGCTGTGGGAAGTGCAACGCGCCCTCATCGAGGACCCGCAGGACTCCGGCCGCGTGGCCCCGCTCTTCCGCAACGGCGGGTTCTGGACCGCCGTCGGGATCGTCTTCTGCCTGCACCTGCTGGCCGGCGGCCAGTGGTACGCCCCGGAACGGGTACCCGCCATCCCGCTGCGCTGGGACTTGAGCGCCTGCTTCACCGAGGAACCGTTCCGGTACCTGCCGTGGTACATCAAGAGCAACCGTATCCATTTCATGTTCCTCGGCATGGCGTTCTTCATGCCGAAGCGCGTCGGGTTCTCCATCTGGTTCTTCCAGTTGGCCTATGCGCTGCTCATCATGGTGCGTCAGGCCTACTACCCGCCGTTCCACTACGGCATGATCAGCGACCACCGCATCGGGGCGTGGCTGGCCGTTCCGCTCGGCGTGATGTGGCTCGGCCGCCGGCATTGGCAGCATGTGTTTCGCTGCGTGTTCCGCGGCGCCGCCCATGCAGCGGACCGGCGCGACCGTCTCGCCGGAATCGCCTTCCTCGGCGGTTGTCTCGGCATGTTCGCCTGGCTGATGTGGGTCCGCGTGAACGCCGTGTGGGCGGTCGCCCTGATCGTGTTGAGCGTGCTTTACGCACTGGGCCTCACCCGGATCGTCGCCGAAACCGGGCTGCCGCTCATGGCGCCCGACACCCACTATGTGCTCACGCTCGCGCGGCTCGTGCCCGTCGCCTGGCGGACCGCCGCCTCCATGTACTGGTCCGGAATCGTCGGCTTCTGGATCGGGCACGGAAACCGGCTGTGCGTGACCACCTTCATGGTCCATGCGCTGGGGCTCGACAAGGACGCGTGCCCCCGCAAGCACGTGCGGCTCGCCGGCCTGCTGGTCGGCGTGCTCGCCCTCTCGCTCATCGTCTGCGGCGCCGCGCACCTGCTCGCCAGCTACCACCACGCCGAAACCCTCGACGGGCGCCAGCAACCGATCTCATCCTGGGGTACGCGCTGCTTCGCCTGGACCGGCGAAAGCCTGTTGCGCGAGTGGAAAGCCGGCCAAGCGACGCAGGTCGCCCCCTACAACCGCGCCGGCCACATCGTCTTCGGCGCCGCACTCGCCGGCCTGCTCCAATACCTCTGCCAGGCCAGCCCGAGCTGGCCACTGCATCCCGTCGCCCTGCTCTTCGTCGGGAACTGGTACGCACACCGCGTCTGGATCAGCGTGCTGATCGGCTGGCTCGCCAAGGTCCTCATCCTGCGCTACGGCGGCTCGCGCCTCTATCACCGCGCCCGCGCCGTGTTCGTCGGGCTCGTCATCGGCGAAGTCGTCGCCATGGCCTTCTGGGTCGGCGTCACCATCGTCATCGCCGCGCTCGGCCTGCCTTACCGGCAGGTCGATATCCTGCCGTTCTGAAGCAGCAGCACCCAATCCCGATCGTCGGGCGTGCGGTAAACGCCGCCCTCCGCAGGCTGAGCATCCGACTGCTCGCCCGTGCGCGGATCGAACCAGCGCGCCCTTGCCCCGTCACGCCGCTTGCCCGCGTTCAGCCGGATCTCGCATCCGACCGGGATGTACACCATCGCCTGCGTCCCGTCCTCCGTTCGCACGGCGCTCACGAACTTGAGCTCGTCGTCCGGGAACGGCTGTGCGGCAAGAAGGCCCGGGTCGGGCCGCAGCTCCCACCAGCGCAACAGGCCGAAACACTCGGCCATGTGCTGCATGCCGACGCTGCCCGGCAGGTCCTTGGCCTGGTGCCACGGCTTCGCCGGGCCCGTCCGCGGATGGTTCAAGGGCGGCAACTCCTTTTCCTGCCAGCTCCAGATCCCGTGCGCGCCGTAGGTCAGCCCCGCCGGCGGCGCGTTCAGCATGCTCCAGTAGCAGTTGCGCCGCACGCGGTAGGCATCCCACTTCATCTTGGAATGGCCCGCAATATGGTCCTCATAACACGGCTCCAGATCGACGATCGGCCGCGCCGGCTCGAGCCGCCATTCCCGAGTGGCCGGCCCTTCGTTGATCCACCGGGCCTGGCCCGGACTGTCCCCGTGCCCGCTCTGATAACCGATCACGGTCATCCAGTCCTCGCCGCGAAACGCCTCGTACGGCCAGTTCCGGCCGCACGGATGGATCGTGACCGGCGCCCGCTCGTTGCCCGCAAAGACCGCGCGCCCGATCCGTTTCCACAGCTCCGCCACTTCCCCCTCGTACCGGCCATCGCCCATCAGAATCCAGAACACGTGATGCGCCTGGTAGCGCGCATACTGGTAGCGCGCAATCTTGATGAGCGGGTCCTCCGGCATCCAGGCGCCCGGATTCCATTTCGTCGCATCCCCGAACGGCGCCGCCCACAGCATCACGGGCAATGCCAGCAGCCCGCGGTCGTTGATCGCGTCGATCCGGTCGTCGATCCGGCGGAAGAAATGCGGGTTCACCGGAAACCACGGCAGGTTCGTGTAGGCCAGTTCCCCTTCCCGGTTCGAGTACGTCGCCACCCACGGCGCGTGCGTCACGAACTGAATGCCCGTGAATCTCTTCGCCGCACGGTCCCGCAGAAAGACGGCCCAGTCTGCCTTGCGCGAGAGCAGCGCCCCGTTCCAGACCGTGTCGCCCAGGTAGAAGAACGGCGTGCCGTCCGCGTGCGCGAAGTAATGACCGTCGCCCGACACGCACACCGCACCGTGCCGCAGGAACCGGTTCCGGCTGCGCCGCCGCGCGCACGTGAATGTGCCCGCCCGCCCGTGCAGGCCGGGATACTCGCCCGTCGCCTCCGTCGTGTACTGCCACTCGCCTTCCTCGTCGGGCATGACGCGCACGCGCCAGACGCTCCCGCCGTCCCAGAAGCCCGGAATCGTCCTCTGCCGGCCCGACGGCGATGCCACCTGCACGCGAATCTCCGTACCCGGCGGCGGCTCGCCTTCCGCCTCGAACGCCCCTTCCCAACGGCCCCACAACGCCACCGCATCCCGCTTCTCCGTCATCCCCGGCCTCCCTTCAAACTCATCCGGTTTGCAGCTCGCGAAAAAGGAATTCTGTGGCATCACGCCCCGCTTGTCAACCGACGCCAGCGGCCTCGACAAATCTGTGGGAGTCTGCTATCGTTTCTGTCCGCTGGACCCGCAACGGATAGGCCCTCAACGGAAGAGAAGAAGCAGGAGACGATACTGATCGACAGGCGGCTCCTGCCCACCGACCGCCTGAGCGAACTGCTTGCGAAGAAGAGTTGACGCGGCCCGTCGGCCGGCACGTGTACGCGCCGGCCCTGCACAGAACGGAACGGTACAACGCAAAGGAACATCGATGCGCGCCATCAGCCCAGACAAGGCCCCCCTGCTCCGCGTTGCCCTCGACGCGAATCCGTCCGCCGTCTTCGTCATGAACCGCGATATCCGTGTGGTGGACTTCAACGAGGCCGCCGCGCGATTGATCGGCGGCGAGCCGGAGCGGATCCTGAAACAAAGCAGCGGGGCCGTCCTGCGCTGTATTCACGCCGCCGAGTCCCCCGAAGGCTGCGGGCATACCGAGTCCTGCACAAGCTGCCTCGTCAGGAGGGCCGTGCAGCAGGCGCTGGACGGTGAGAGAACGCATCGGCTCAAAACCCGCATGACCCTCGTCGAAGCGGACGAACCGCGCGACGCGATCTTCCTGGTCACCGCGGCTCCGTTCGACTACCACGAACAGCGGCTCGTCCTGCTGGTCCTGGAAGACATCAGCGAGTTCTCCGAACTGCGGCAGATCGTGCCCATCTGCGCCAAGTGCAAGAAGATCCGGCAGGACGACAATTACTGGGATGCGGTCGAGAAGTACATGAACAAGTACATGGACTTGCAGTTCACCCACGGCTACTGCCCCGACTGCGCCAGAGAACTCCTCGCCGAATACCGCGCCCGGAACGAATAGACGGGTCCCGCACCGCGGCAAGCCCGCAAGCGAGTCGCGCGGGCCGGTCTCTCTCCTGACTTGCTCGAGCAAGGTGGGAGAGAAAACCAATGGCCGAACCAGCCCCTGCACGGGACGCGTGGGGGCCACGCGCCCGTGAGGGGCGCCGATCGTCGCCCATCAGCCATCAACCGTGCCGATTCGCGAATTCCCATTCGCGAATCGGCTCCCCCGCGTTGACACTTCGCCCGGGACGGCCCATAATCTGCGTTCTCAGAAAGGAGCCCGCCAATGGGAGCAGGTACCGCACGCCAATCGAAACGCCAACACCGGAACATCGTGTTCATCAACGCCGAAAGCATGGACGGCCGCAAGATGGGTTGCATGGGGCATCCGGCCCTGCGCAACGCAACCCCGCACCTCGACAGCCTGGCCGAACACGGGGTGCTGTTCACCAACGCCTACACCACCTGCCCCGTCTGCAATCCGGCCCGGGCCAGCATGTGGACGGGCAAGTACCCCCACCACTACGACTGCTGGAACAACCATGAAGGGATCCGCGAGGACGTGCCGATCCTGACCGACCTCCTTGAAAGAGCCGGCTACCGCACAGCCCTCATCGGCCCGCTCGATTTCCGCCACGGCATGCATTCCATCCGGGACCGCGTCGGGTCCTGGACACGGGCGGCGTGCGTCCCGCGCCCCATCGTCCGCACACCGCTGCCGCAGGTGGTGAAGGACGGCACCTGCCATCAGGGCGATGCCAAACTCACCGACCGGTCCGTCGCGTGGCTCAAAGAGGCCGCCGCCGCCGGCCAGCCGTTCATGCTCTACCTCACGACCGGCCTGGTCCATCCCGCGTTCGTCGCCGACCACCGCCACATGGCGATGATCGATGCCGACGCGATCGATATCCCGCCCGGGCTGCTCCCGCTCGAGGCGACCGAGCACCCCGTCATCCGGCAAATGCGCATCGCCAAAAACGCCGCCAGGCCGCTCCCGGAGGCTATGGTGCGTGAAATACGGCACGTCTATTTCGCGATGATCGCCGCACTCGACGAACTGGTCGGCAGCGTCCTCGCCGCGCTGCGCGAGTTCGGCCTCGACGATTCCACCTACGTCGTCTTCTCCAGCGACCACGGCGAAATGGCCGGCGAGCAGAACCAGATCCTCAAACGCTCCATGTTCGAACCCTCCAACCACGTCCCCCTGCTCGTTCGCGGGCCGGACGTCAACAGGGGCGCCACCGTCACCACACCCGTCTCACTCATCGACTTCTATCCGACCTTCCTCGATATGGCCGGCGTCCGCTATGCCGATCACGCCGCGCCGCCCGCGTATCCCGAGCCGCTGGACGGCGAATCGCTCCTGCCCCAGCTCGCCGGCAGCGACGCACGCAAACGCGACTGGGCCTTCTGCGAATACAACGGGGACCGGTGCTGCACGGGAACCTTCATGCTGCGCAGGGGCGCGTGGAAATACGTCAAGTACGCGGGCTACGAGCCGCAGCTGTTCAACGTGCAGCAGGACCCCTGGGAGACAAAGAACCTGGCAACGGCCGAACCCGATGTCGCCGCCGAGTTGGACGGCATCCTCACGGCTGACCTCGACTGCGACGGCATCGACGCGCGCGCCAAACAGTACGACAGGGAATCCTTCCTCTCCTGGCGCCAGGCACAGAAGGCGGCCGGGACCTACGACGAAACCATGGCCAGGGTCTACAGCGGATTCGACCGGCTCTGCATCGAGGACATCGTCCCCTGGGGCAAAGAGGATGAAGCCGTGATCGAGCAGTGGCTGGCCGGTTGAGACGGACGCCGTGCGTGGCCATCAAGGAGGCACCCCGCACCCCGCGAGACCTGGCCGCTCAGCAACGCTTCTCGCGCACCGTCTTGACCCGTGCCTCCAGAGCGGACAGGATGTCCAGGACCTTCCGGCCTTTGAGCCAGTATTCCCTGCCTATGCCCTGGGTTTCATATCTCACAAGGTCAAGATTCCAAGGAACACGGAATCCGTGCCGTTGTGGACGTGCGGCCGCGGCCCGACCGGTACTCGCGCCTGCTCATGGGCGCCGCCGACCTGCTCGCCGAACGGCTGCAGGATCTTCCTCAGCCGTCCCGCCTCATGTGTTGGGAGAAGCGCGTGATCGGCCGCCACCGCAAGCCGCTGGCCCAGCACCTCGAAACGATGGGCTGGACGGTCGAGCATATCGAGTAGCAACGCCGCATGACGCCTGGTCAAGACACCCCGGCCGGGCGCACCCCTCATAGGTACCGGGTCGGTTGCCCCCGAAGCTCTTCACACCGGATCAGCTGTCGGCCCATCGAGTCCACGCGGTCGCCCAGGTTCTGCGCCACCCATTCGAACAACTCCGTCCGGAGCGCCTCCAGCCGCTCGGGCTCCCGAGCGACCAGGTTCACGACCTCCATCGGGTCCGCCACCACGTTGTAGAGCTCGTCCGGCGCGAATTTGTGCCAGATGTACTTGTAGCCGTCGCGCATGACACAGCGCATACCCATCGCCTCGGCGTAGTGGTGGGTCCGGGGCTCACCCTCGCCGCGAACCAGAGGCAGCAACGACCGGCCGTCCATCTCGTCCGGCGTTTCGATTCCGAGCAGATTCAGGATGGTCGGCGCCACATCGATGTGATGCACATAGCCTTCCGGGCGGGCACCGGCCGGCAAGAGGCCGGGCCGCCACAGGATGAGCGGCGTCCAGATGTTCGCCTCATGCAGGCCGGGATGGCCCCAACAATCGTAGTGCTGGTTGAGCTGCTCGCCATGATCGGCGTTGATGACGATCGCCGTCTCCGCCAGACAACCGGCTGCGTCGAGTTCGTTCACCACTTCCCCGATCAGATGATCCGTGTACAAAATTTCACCGTCGTAGGAATCGATGCTCATCGCATACTTGTGCGGTCCGCGCGCCTTCCGGACTTTGCCCTCGGAGTGCTCGGTAGCGGGAATCTGTTCCACGGTCCCCCACCCCGGCACGTACCGGTAGCCGGCCGCGGCATCCTGAACGGGCAGGTCGTCGCACTGTCCGGGCGTGTGCACGAACGGGCGCGCGTATGCCTCGGGCTGATTGTACGGGGTGTGCGGGTCCCAATAGTGAACAAAGAGAAAGAACGACTCGGCACGGTGCGCGCGAATCCAGGGCAGCAGCCGCTTGTTCACTTCGCCGCCCACCACGTGATGATGAATCGGGCGGCTCGTGCGTGTGACGTTCACGTAGTATTCAAACCCGCGCACGAACTGCTTCATGTGCGAAGCGAACTGGAACAGGTTGTCGAACGCGGCCGTGGTGATGCCGCCGTGGTCCTGAATCCATTCCGGCAGTACCGGACGATTATCCGAGAAGTTCAGGATGTCGCCCTTGTCGAAAGGCGTCACATACCACTCATTGTTCACCGCGTACTGACCCGTGAACATGGAAGTGAACGCCGGGCCCGTTGCTACGGCGTTGGCGCGCGACTGCGGAAACAGCACGCCCTCTTCAGCCAGCCGGTCCATTGTCGGGCTCGTCGGCCGAAAGTACCCGTAGCAGCCCAGATGATCAGCACGCAGCGTGTCGAGACAGAACCAAACGACGTTCACGGGGAGACCCTCCTACCCATGGTTAGTGGTTGATGACTTCACCTGCAAGCTGTCCATATATCGCACTATGTGATTGACAATATTCCACCATATCTATTATAAAAATGGGCATATCATACATCAACTAGCATTATGTGATGATTCATCTCGGTGTGTGACGCGCAAGGACCGATGAACGACACAGAACCGATCTCCTGGGAGCAGTCGGAGCTGGCAGAGCGGCTGGGCAGCGCCCATTTCCGGATTCTGGGGCAGTTGCCGGCGTGTCCGAGCCCCTGGTTCATCGCACACGGCCGGTGCTGGGACCCGAAACGCAATATGCGGCCCCATGTCCTCAACCCGCCGCGCCACACATTCTTCTGCTGCCTGGCGGGTGGCGCGCGCGTTCACATCGGAAAGAATCGGACGATGAGTCTTTCACCCGGCCAGGGCTATCTGGCCGCCGTCGGCGAGCCGCACGTTTCCTGCTTTCCGGATCCGCCACCCGGCGAACGGCTCGAACACATGATCTTCCAGTTCCTCGGTGAGGCCGCTGACATCATGGCTCGCAGCCTGATCAACCGCTACGGGCGAATCTACGAAATAGGCACCGACTCTGCCGTCGGACGCCGCATTCTTGCCCTGTGTCACCGCGGCGAGCGTGTTCTGGAGATGACCGCTTCGGACGCCGCCTCCGTGGTGATGGATCTGATCCATTCGCTGATGCGATCCGGGGAGCGAGATCGGCGGATCAGCCGCCGCGTGAACCTGGCAGAGTCGGCGGAACAGGCGATCCGCGAGCAACTGGCCGGCACCTGCAGCGTGGATCGGCTCGCGCGCCGCTTCAAGGTCTCACGCGAACACCTGAGCCGGCTGTTCCATACAGAGTACGGGGTCCCGATCCACGAGTACGTGAACCGACTCCGGATCCGCGAAGCGTGCCGCCTGTTGCGCGAAACGAACCTGCCCCAAAAAACGGTCATGGCGCAAGTCGGCTTTGCGATCCCCTCCACCTTCTACCGCGTCTTTCACAAAGAGCTGGGCGCCACTCCCCGCCGATACCGCGCCGCCCCCAGCGCGTTTGCCGTGTAGAGCCGGATGTCGGAGCGCATAGGACAGAGTAAGACAAAGATCCGGCCGCAAGCGAATTCGCGTCCATTCGCGTCCATTCGCGGTTCACGGTTCACCCGAGCGACTTCCGGAACTCGCGCGGCGTCCTGCCGCAGAGCTGTTTGAAGACGGTATTGAACTGGCTCAGCGAGCCGAAGCCCGACTGCAACGCGACACCGAGAACCTGCTCGCCCGTGGTGGCGAGCATCCGTTGCGCGTGCCATACACGATGCTGATTGATGAACTGCGTCATCGTAAAACCGTAGGTCCGCTTGAAGACGGTCATCGCATAGTCCGGGTGCAACCCCACCGTCCGGGCCACGTCGCTCACCCGCACCGCGGCCGTGTAATGCTCCGCAATGAAACGCGCCATGCGCAAAGCCTTGTCTTGATCCGTCTGTCCCCGCTCCGCCGGCGTCTGGCCCCCGCCGTCGCGCCCCGCCACGGCTTCGCCCAGCCGCCTGAGCCTGGCCTGAATCTCAAGCAACGCGATCTGACAGCGTTCCGCCCGGCCGCTTTGAACGTCGGCCACCCATTGTTTCATCAACTCGGAATCCAACCCGTGCCGCCGCGGATCCGGCTCACTCAGGATCACACCGTCGAGAATGGCGCGCATCAGCCCGCCGGGCAACTCCCATTGCAGGACCCAGCTCAGGGGGATGTGAATACAGCTCAGGAACTCCACTTCCCCTCGTTTCAGTTGCTGGTGCGGCTGCGCGCCCCAGAACACCGTGAGCTCGCCGTCACGCACCTCAACCGGCTGCGCCCCGAACAGGTACACAAAACTGCCGCCCTCTACCAGGTTCAGTTCCAGATCCTGGTGCCGGTCCAGCCGGTTGGCGCCGGGCAGCCCGTCCAGCGCCGGCGGCTGCGCGGTCCGAAACGCCGACATCCCGTGCCCGAAATGCGGCTTCACCTCCACGCCACTCATGTTCAACCTCGGAATCACGTGGGTTCGAGGGGAGTGTAGACCGTTCTCACCGGAATGGCGAGGCCGATCGCCCCCGACTTGACAGCCGCCATCCCGTGCACTAGTGTCCTGTCCGGAAAATACGGTGAATTTTGACGCGGGTATTCTGGATGCACGGGGGCCGCGGCGCGCACAAGGCGATGCCGGGCCATCGTCGTTGCGTG
>JAFGHX010000334.1 GCA_016929905.1 Kiritimatiellia bacterium | reverse complement strand
GACCCGCCTACGCCCAAGGCTTCGGCGGGCGCAGCCCGCCTACGCCCAAGGCTTCGGCGGGCGCAGCCCGCCTACGCCCAAGGCTTCCGCCGCCGTCCCGCGGCGCAGACGCCCCGGGACTATGGCGCGACAAGTCGGCGGGCAAGCGGCGCTTACAGCCTCTCCGCCCGCGGCGGAACAAAGCGCCCACCCCGTTCTCCCGCCCGACACTCCGCGCCCCGAAGCGGGAAAAATGGGGCTTGTGAACCCCGCTGCCCCCGTGCTACGATGCCGACAGAGTGGCGGTGGCGGCTGCCCCGGACAAGGATGTCCCTATGTTCGAGAATGCGAAGATAGCGACCAAGATCAACCTCAGCCTGCTCCTCGTGGTCTTCCTGCCGCTGGTCGCCGTCCTGGGCCTGATGTTCTTTCAGGTCAAACGCAACACCAACACGATCGTGCGCCAGCAGTTGAGCCGGCTTGCCGCGGAAGTGTCCGAAGAAATCGACATGACCGTCCATTCCGCCTACCGGTTCATTGAGTCCATCGGCGACAACCCCGTGTTGTCGGCCAAACCGGCCGAGGGAGAAGAAGCCCGCAAGAAGCAGCTCGCCGAACAACTCGAGGAACTCCGCAATCTGGTCTACGCCTTGGACATGTTCGAGGATCTGGTCCTGGTGAATATGGAGGGCGAACTCATCGTCGCCACTGCCTATTCCGAAAACCTGGATCAATGGGAAAAGGCCTTCTTCACGTGGGCGGGCCGCGATTGCTTCGAGCAGGCGCGCGCCGGCCGCACCTGCGTCCTTCAGGAGCACGCCCGCTCCGCGAACCCGGGCCTGCTCGTCATCGCCTCGGCGCCGGTCAAGGGCAAGGACAAGGCGGTCAGGGGCGTCGTCGGCGGCCGCCTCAAGCTCAAGAAGGTCCAGGACATCTGTGAACGCGTGACCATCGGCAAGACGGGCAAGGTCTTCCTGCTCGACGCCGACGGCCTCGTCCTGTGGCACTGGGACGTCCAGACCCACCTCCGGCTCCTTACCCCCAGCGCGTTGCGGCTGAGGATCCTCAAGGACGAGCACGATACAGACACGTACACCACCCTTAAGGGCGAACGGCGCGTGTGCAGCTGGATGCTCTGCAACGGATACCAGGACTATGCGGGGCTGGGCTGGAAGGTCGCCGTGACCCAGGAGTTCCACGACGCCTTCGATCTCGTCGACAAGATGCAGGCGCAGGTCGCCGCCTTCTCGATCGGATGCTTCGTCTTCCTGTTCCTGCTCGGTGGCCTGCTCAGCCGCAACATCGTCAACCCCATCGACAGCCTCGTCAAAGCCACCGAAGGCCTCGCACAGGGCAACCTCAGTTCGCGCGCCTACGTCAGGAACCGCGACGAAATCGGGCACCTCGCCAATTCCTTCAACAAGATGGCCGATGACCTGCAGCAGAATATCAATGCCCGGGAAAAGGCGCAGCAGGAACTGCAGAAAGCGCATGACTTGCTCGAAGTCCGCGTCCAGGAACGCACCGCCGAACTGGCCAAGGCGAACGAGCAGCTCAAGAAGGAATTCGCCGAACGCCTCAGGACCGAAGAAGCGCTGCGCGAAAGTGAACGCCGCCGCGTCATGCTCGAAAGCCTCGGCGCCGCTACTCACCACCTCGGCCAGCCTGCGACGATTCTGCTCGGCCACCTCGGCATGATGAAGAAGGAAGCCAACAACACCGACGAGAAGCTCAAGAAGCATCTCGATATCTGCGTCGATGCCGCCAAGTCCGTCGCCAATATCCTCCACAAACTCCACGCCGTCGAGGAGTACAAGACCACCGAGTACCTCTCCAAGGAAGGCTCCTCGGAAAAAGACAAGATCATCGAGATCGAGTAGTGGGCGGCGTGAATCGTTATCCGTTGTGCGTGGTCCAGGACCCTCGCCTCTCGCCCGGGCGCCCAGGGGTAGGTCGGACGCCGTTGGAGGGCGAGCGTCCTCGCGAGCCGCGTCCTCCAAGCGGCACACGGATCGGCCGTCATGACCTCCACACGTGCGGCCATGCCCAATGGTTGACAACACACCCCCTTGACTTCGCCGCCCGTTCAGGCATAATAGACCCCATCTCGGGAGCCAACGTAGCTCAGTCGGTAGAGCAGCTCACTCGTAATGAGCAGGTCGTCGGTTCGATTCCGACCGTTGGCTCCATTTTTTTTGGCGGTTTTCCCTTCCCGGGCATCCTCAAGATCCCGTTTTGCTACGGCTTTTCTGCGACTCGGGCCTCGAACCTCGGCTGCGTGCACGCCCCACTACTTCCAACCACCGACACCCACATTGCCAAGAAAGGCCCTGCGTGGCGGATCTCTGTCATCGAACTTCTCCGGGGCTGATTTGAGGCGCGACAGTGCGTCGAACAATCTCCGAGGGAAGCGCGCCATAGGGTTCGTGATCGGCTACGGGACTCGGGAAGACGGCAACACGCTCGGCAATATCATCACCTCGATCACGTTCGACGAGACGGAGAAGAAAGGGGAGGCGGGGGATTGACCTGAAACTTGAAAGTAGAAGCGGCGTCCCGCCGCTTCCTCCGGGCCACAGGCCCGGGTCCCTGGCTGCACGGAGTGCAGCCGGGGGGGAAGAGCCGAGCCGCCGTCGCCCTGCGGGCTATGGCGAGCCAGGGGCGGCTCTTCTGCTATGGGCGACACGGCCTCAGACGAAGTCTCCACCCGGTCATATCCGGCGTCGCGCGGCGCGCTGGGGCCTACGCGTTGTGCCACGCCATCTCCAGCACCGAGACTTCCGGCCTGCAGTTCAGTCGCATGCCGTGCAGGTTGCCGATGCCGCGCGTGGTGTGGATGAGCCTGCCGTTCCAGGGGTTGAGGCCCGCGACATAGCGTGGGTCCCTCACCGGCGCGAAGGGGGTGGCACCGTTCCACGGGATGCGCAGTTGCCCGCCATGCGTGTGCCCGCAGAGCAGCAGATCCCACGCAGATGCAGAATCCGGATCGGCCCCGTTCCCGTTGCGCCCGGGAGTCTGAGCCGGACCCGCGACACGCGCAGCCAGCGCGGCTCCAGCAAGCGCATGTAGGCGATGCCGCCCAGTCCGGCGGCGGCGGCGCCGAGCGTGAGATTCAAGAATCGTCTCCGTGTGAAGAGCCGTCTCATTCAGAACTTCACATACGCCGCCGCCTTGCTCAGCCGCCTGCCGGCGCGACCGACCTCGCTGAGGGCGCGCACGCGGCCGCCGTTTGCGCGGCGTTCGAGAATGCGTTGGACCGTCGTGGGGCCGAACCCCGGCACGCGCAGCAGCTCAAGCCGGTCCGCACGGTTGACGTCGACCGGGAACTTCTCGGGGTGCAGCTGTGCCCAGTGCTCTTTCGGATCGACCGCCAGGCTCAGCCGGTTCGCTGCGTCGAACGGGATCTCGCCCGCCTCGAACCCGTACTTCCGGATCAGCCAGTCGACCTGATAGAGCCGGTGTTCGCGGGTGAGGACGTCGCGGTTGGTCGCCGCCGCGCGTTCGCCGGGCAGATCGGCATGCCCCAGCCCGCGCTGATAGGCGCTGAAATAGACCCGGTCCAGACCGAGCCGCGTGTAGAGGCCGGCCATGTAGCGCACGATCTCGCGATCTGTCTCGTCCGAAGCGCCCACGACGAACTGGGTTGACTGCCGTACGCGCCGGCGGCGCGGGCCTTTGCGCGCCAGCTCGCTGATCAGCTTGATGGGCCGGATGATGTCCTGCATGTAGTCCTTCTTCGCCGAGAGCCGCCGGCAATGCGCCTCGCCCGGGGTCTCGATGTTCAACGAAACCGCGCTGGCGAGCGACACGGCCTCCTGCACCGCGGCGTCGGAGGCGCCGGGAATGACTTTGAGGTGGATGTAGCCGCGGAACTCTTCTTTCTGGCGGAGCAGCCGCGCGATGGCGACGAGCCGCTCCATCGTGCGGTCGGGCGTGCCGATCACGCCGCTGCTGAGAAAGAGGCCGAACACCTTGCCGGCACGGTGGTAATCCATGAACGCGCGCACCGTCTCCTCGGGCTCCAGCGTGCAGCGGCGCGGGTCCTCCTCCGCGCGCAGCGGGCAGTACCTGCAGTCGTTCGCGCACACGTTCGAGATCAGCGTCTTGAACAGGACGCCATGCCCGCCGTTCTGGAGGGTGACCGGATAGATCCATTTGTCCTCGCCCGACCGGTGGCGCCGGTCCTGCTCGTTCGTCCCGCACGCACACGCGAGGTCGTACTGGCAGTCGGTGGAGAGGATGGCGAGTTTCTCGCGCGTGCCCGGCCTGGTAATGATGCTCGGCATGCCGTGAGGGTAGCGCCGCGGTTGCCGGGCCGCAAGGGCAAATGCCCCGCTCCAGCGGCCGGCGCCGCGGAGCGGGGCATGCGGAGCGGGGCATGCCTGAAAATCGAATTTTCTTCTTGCATGCTGCTCAAATGAACAGTATGGTTGCCCCATGAACAAGCTGACCGGGGCGCAGAAGCGGGTGTTGGCCTACATCGTGGCGCGGCGGCGTGCGACGGGAATGCCGCCGACCGTACGCGAGATCGCGGCCCATTTCGGGTACAAGAGCCCGAACAACGCCAGGCAGCATCTGCGGCTGATCGAGCAGAAGGGTTACATTCGGCGGCTGTCCGGCAAGGCGCGCGGGATCGAGGTGTTGACGGCCGCGGAGCCGGTCCGGCGCGAACGGTGGGCGGAAGTCCCGCTCGTCGGCCGGATCGCGGCGGGCGCGCCGCTCGAGGCGATCGAGAACCGGGAATCCACGCTCCGGCTCGATCCGGATCTGTTCTCGGCCGATGGGGTATTCGCGCTGCGCGTGAAGGGCGACAGCATGAAGGACGCCGGGATCCTGGACGGCGATCTCGCCATCATTCGCCGCCAGCCGTCGGTCGAGCAGGGCGAGATCGCCGCCGTGATCGTAGACGGCGAGGCCACACTGAAACGCTTTTCCCGTGCCGGCAACCGCGTCGTGCTCCGCGCCGAGAACCCGGCCTATGCCGACATGGCGTTTGGCGCGGATACGCAGATCGAAATCGTCGGGAGATTGATTGGCGTGGTGCGGAAGTGCTGAGGGCCGTATCCCGGGGCGCTTCATCACCGCGTGCACGAAGATGGCGCACGTTCCATGAAAGGTGGCAGCAGATGAGCAGACAGACGCATGGCAGGACACAAACGCAGACGGCCGGCTGGGCGCAGATGGAGCTGTTCGACAACCGCGGCAAGGCGGTCGGCGACGACAGAGAGCGGGCGGATCGGACCCGCGCACCCGCCGCGAAGCGGGAGGGGTCCCGTCTCAAACGCCTGCTTAAGATGTCGCTCGCGCTCTGGATGGGCCTGGCGGTCATGCATATCCTGTTGGCGATGGCGTTTCTTCTGTCCGGATAGATTCAGCTTGCCTCTCTCGCCCGTTGCGCTAGGGTAGGGGGTATGAAGAGAAACACGGCCTTGAAGGTGCTGAACCCGATTCTCGGGCTGCTGGTTCTGGGGCAGGCGGTCTCGGCGTTGCTGCACGACGCGATGGGCGACGAACTGTTCGAGGGGATCCACGGCGGGGGCGGCGCGCTGCTCATGTTGTGCGTGGTGCTGCACCTGGTTCTGAACCGGCAGTGGATCCAGGCCAGCTACTTCCGGCGCGGGAAGAGCGAGGGCGTATCGTGAGGCTGCCGCAAAGCCTGCGCGCACGCCGCGCCGAATGGCTGGCCGACGCGATTGCGTTCGTCGTGATGCTTGTCACCGCGCACAGCCGCGACATGGACGCGAGGGATCTCGTCTGGGGGCTGTGGCTCGCCAGTTTGACCGCGGGCGTCGTGTTCTTCTTCGGGACCATCCTGGTCAGCCGCGCCTCGCCCTTTCGCGACAAGGACATCAAGAATCCCCTGGTGGCGGTGGGCGTGACGCTCGTCGTGTTCGTCCTCTTCTGCCTCGCGCACGGGCTGGTGCATCAGACGCTGTTCATGTTTCTCATGGCGTTCTTGCCCTACGGCGCGAACCTGGACGAGTTGGCGGCGGATCCGCACGGCGGCTTGCATCTCTTTGCCCGGTTGTACGCCGACTATTGGCCGATCGTGCTCATCACGCTCGCCTCCTGGGGGCTCGTGCCCGTGTTCCGGCCGAAGCAGAAGCCCAAGCCCGGCGACATCATCCTGCCCATGCCGATCGGGAGCCTGGTGCGACAGGTCCTCGTGATCTTCCTTCTGGCGGGCATGCACATGCTGGGGCTGACCGCCTGGGCCTACTATCCCGTCCTTTGCGTGCTCTACCTCCCCGTCGAAACGTGGCTGAAACGGTGGAGTGAGGTCACGTCGAGGCCGGCCCGTTAGTGGCTTCGTCCTCGAAAACGGCAACGAAAATGTGAACGTATTTCTGCGCGAACCCTTGGACGAACGGTCATGGCGCGACGCCGATTATTGAGGAAGCGAAAGGCGGACGACCCCAAGCCGAGCACGGACTCGTTTATCGACGTGATCTGCAATACGACCGGCGTCCTCATTATCATGCTTCTGTTTGCCGCGGTGTTCGCCGGGGCGCGACTGATCGGCTGGCATAAGGAGCCGGAGATCGGGGAGAAAAGGATCCACACTTTCGAGGTGCGCGGTTCGTCGGTCTGCTTCATCGATCGGCCCGCGCTGATGGAGAAGGCAAACGCCGAACTGCAACAACTGAAGACGCTGTCCGAAGACGAACGCCTTGCCAGGCTGGCCGAGGTCGAGATCCGACACGGGCCCTACACACTCGTGCCCGGCAGCCTGTTGGTCGGCGCGTTGACCCTCACTTGGGACGGCGGCGGCGGCGGCGGGACGCCGGTCGAAGAGCTGGCCCGTCCCGACTCCGAATTCCGCCGCGTGCTCGACACGCTTGATCCGGAAAAGGACATGCTGTTCTTTGTCGTTCGCGTCGACGGCTGGCAGACGTTCCTGCGGGCCAAACGCATCGCGCGCGGCAGAGGGTTCCAGGCCCGATCCGAGATACGCGAGAACGAGTCGCCGATCACCTTCCTCCTGTCCGGTGGGCGCGCCCTGCTCCAACCGTCCAAGTGAGCGGGCGAGTGGACAGACCGCCTCCGAGCGATTTCCAGCGGATGGGGGCGGGAGATCCGACGGATTGATGGACCGCAGCGGATGGGGGAGGGAGATCCGACGGATGGTTCGGCAGGCAACGGAAACGACGAAGTGGAAAAGACGAGGGAGGGATCCAACGTTCAACATTCAACGTTCAACGCTTAACATTCAACACTCCTGTTGGACGTTGAATGTCGAATGTCGAAGTCAGACCGTTCCCCGTGAATGCGCAAGGACTCCGCCACACGGGAAGCCCCGTTCGAAGTCCGATCCGCCTCCGCCCTGCGGTTGCTTCGGCGGACAAGTTGTCCGATGTTCGGTCTGAACCCAGTGGCTCGGGCGGGCCGGGAACATGACTGCCTGGCGCGCCACCAATCGCGGAGCGGGAGTTCAATGGGGGGCGCGGCGGAATCGGGCCTGCACGACATGAGCACACAGGGCGACACGCGCACGGATCTGGAGCTGGTTGCCGCGGCGAACGAAGGCGAGCGTGCCGCGTTCGAGGCGCTGTACTATCGGTACCGCGACTGGGTTTTCTCGCTCGCCTGCCGCTTCGGCGCCGGCGAGCACGACGCGTGCGACGTGTTGCAGGACACGTTCGCCTACGTGTTCGGCAAGTTTCCGGGGTTCGCGTTGCGTGCCCAGCTCAAGACCTTTCTTTATCCCGTGGTGAAGCACCTGGCTCTCGGCCGTAAGGCCAAGGCCGCGCGTACCGTGCCGCTGGACGCCGCGGATGAGCCGGCCGATGACGGGCCGCGCGACCCCGAAGCCGAGCGCGGAGACCTCGCCGAGCTGGTCGCCGCGTTGCCGGGCCGGCAACGGGAGGTGGTGCTGTTGCGGTTCGCCGACGGGCTGGACCTCGGCGAAATAGCCGCCGCGCTCGACATCCCGGTGGGCACCGTCAAGTCCAGGCTGCACAACGCACTCGCCACCCTGCGGAAACGGCTGGGGCGCAACTGAGCCCCCGGGCGGCCAAGACGAAGAAAAAGAATGAACCTTCCCCCCATCCCGATTGCTTAAGGGGATAGAGATGAGCAACCCGACAAACAACATGACCCCCGGTAACGACCCCGCCGGCGAGCAGGAACTGCGCCGGGCCCTGGCCGGGCGGCTGGTGCCGGACGTGAGGGCGCCCGCGCATGTGGACGAGGCCGTTTTGGGCATGATCGACGAACAGGCACGGAAGGTTCGGGCCGCGCGGCGGGGCGCAAGAGTCCGGCGCTGGCTCGCCGTGTCGGCGGCGGCGGCCGCGGTGCTGCTGGTGGCGATCGGACCGCCTATCGCCCGGCATCGGCTGCGCGCGGCTCATTCCGAATTGGTTACGGCGCGGCAGCTTCGCGTGGGGCGGGCGCCGGTGGACATCGTGGATGCCTACCGGCTCGCCTGCCGGCTCGAATCGCGAGCGCGCCTGCCGCTGGCCTACGACCACAACGGCGACGGGTGTGTGGATGCGGCCGACGTCGATGCCATAGCCGGCAGGGCCGTCAGCCTGGCCCGGACAGGTGCTGTCAGAAAGGACTCCTGACATGAACCAGAAATGGTCTCTTGCCGTAGGTCTGATGTTGGCGTTCATGCTCGTGCAACCGGACGCGGCGCGGACCCGCCTTCGCCCGGAGGCTATGGCGAGGCAAGCGGAGCCGCGCCCTCCGGAAGTCCGGCACGGAGTGGCTCGGTCCGGTGGAGGGCCGGCCTCTGTGCCGGCCGCTGACGATTTCGGTGAGAGTGAAAGCACCGGCCTGACCTTCCGCCCGTTCGACCTCTGGGTCGATGCGGGCGGCGAACAGCTCGCCGCGTATCAGGTTGAACTGGCCTATGACAAGGCGCAGGTCAGGATCGTCGGGCTCGAGGGCGGCGAGGGCGTCTATAAGAACCCGCCTTACTTCGACAGGGCCGGCTTTGAGGGCGGCCGCATCGTCGTAGCCGCGTTCACCACAAGTCCCGATACACCCAAAGGCAAGGTTCGAGTCGCGCGAATCCACTTGGCCGTTCACGGCGCGGCGGATCCCAAGATCAATATGAGGCTGGTGACGGCCGCGAAGCCGGGCGGCGAACGGATCGCCCCCGCAATCGATCTGAAACCGGTACGGAAGGGAGAATAGCGATGCGTAAGACAAGAGCAATGTCTCCATTTTCAGCTCTCCGATCAACGTGCGCGCGTGTGCGCAGATCAGAAGTCGGGCAGCCGCCGCGTCCCGAGCTTGTCGAGGGGTCCCGGCTGCCCAAGGCCGGGCGTCCCGCCCGGCCTACTTGGTTCGTATGTCTGGTCGCCCTGGTCCTTTTCGCAAGCCTGGGCGTGTTCCTGGCCGGCTGCTGTGTGCTGCGGCTGAGTCGGCAGACGTCACCACAGAGCGAGGTGTCTGAAGCGCCCTGCCGGGGAGCGGACGCCGAGGAGCGATCCGTGCCGTTCGCCTCGCGAGAGCCTGCCGTCAAGGAATCCGGCATTCCCGCGGACGGCCGGGTTATCACGAAGCGCCGGCTCAGCACGTATGTGGGTGTCTGGGGCGGCCGGAACGCCGCCGTCCCGCCCGAGCCCTGGGAAGACATCGGCTTGAACGACGAGGTTTGGGTCATCGAGACGGCCCGGGCACCGGCCGGCGCCGAGCCCGGCGGTCGTCCGACCCAGGGCGAACTGCGGGCGAAGATGGACGACGAAGAGATCCCGCTCCCGCTCAAGCATACGGACGTGAAGGCGCAGGTCTCGGCGTTTATTGCCACCGTCAACGTCGTGCAGCAGTATCAGAACCCGTACGACGTGAAGATCGAGGCGGTCTACGTCTTTCCGCTGCCCGAAAGCTCGGCGGTCACGGATTTCGTCATGACGATCGGCGAGCGCCGCATTCGCGGCATGGTCCGTGAGCGGGAGGAGGCGAAACGGGTCTACGAGGCGGCGAAGGCGCAGGGCTATCGCGCCGCGTTGCTCACGCAGGAACGCCCGAACGTGTTTACGCAGAAGGTGGCGAACATTGAGCCGGGCAAGCGGATCGACGTGGAAATCACCTACTTCAACCCGCTCCCGTACCGCGACGGCGAGTACCAGTTCATCTTCCCCATGGTCGTCGGCCCGCGCTACAACCCGGCGGGCGCCACGGACGGGATCGGCGCCGTCGGGCGCGGCAGGCGCGGAGCGTCGGGTCAGGCGACCGAGCTCGAGTATCTGAAGCCGGGCGAACGGACCGGCCATGACATTGCGGTTGAGGTCAAGATCGATGCCGGGGTCGAGATCGAGTCGATTCACAGCACGACGCATGCCGTCGATGTCGTTCGGCACGGGCCGGGCGCGGTGCGTGTCGCCCTGAAGGAGAGCGACCGCATTCCGAACAAGGACTTCGTGCTGGCCTACAAGGTGGCCGGCAAGCGGCTGAAGACGGCCATGCTGGTCGACCGCGGCAAGAAGGGCAACACGTTCGCGCTGGTGCTGCACCCGCCGGAGCAGCTCACGGCGGTGCCCCGCATGCCGCGCGAGATGGTGTTTGTACTGGATTGCTCCGGCTCCATGTCGGGACATCCGATCGAGAAGGCCAAACAGGCGATGCGGCGCTGCCTGCGGAACCTGGACGCGAACGACACGTTCCAGATCATCCGCTTCTCGGACCGCGCATCGACATGGGGCCGGGCGCCGGTGCCGGCGACGCGCGAGAATGTCAGGAAAGCGCTGCGTTTCGTCGACGGCCTGGCCGGCAGCGGCGGGACGGAGATGATCGAGGGGATCAAGGCGGCGCTCGATTTCCCGCACGATGAGGGCCGGTTGCGGGTCGTCTCGTTCATGACCGACGGCTACATCGGCAACGAGGCGGAGATCCTGGCTGCGGTCAGGAAACGGCTGGGCCCCGCCCGCATCTTCAGTTTCGGGGTCGGCAACTCCGTGAACCGGTACCTGCTCGAGCGAATGGCGTCCTTCGGCAAGGGGGCGGTCGCCTACGTGGGGCTGGACGACAGCGCCGGGCGCGAGGTGGACCGGTTCTACGACCGGCTCGCGCATCCGGCGCTGACCGACGTGCGGATCGATTGGGGCGGGATGCGGGTCAGCGAGGTGTACCCGCGCGTCATACCCGACGTGTTCGTCGGGCGCCCGGTCCTCATCACCGGCCGGTTCGAGGGCGGCGAGCAGGCCGCCATCACGGTGTCCGGCAAGACGGGCGCGGAGACGCAAACGTTCACCCTCGACGCCGCACTGGCGGGCGCGGAGGCGGAACATCCCGGCATCACCGGGGTCTGGGCGCGGTGGAAGATCAGGGAACTTTCCAACGCGGAGATCGCGCAGCCCGCCGCCGAGCTCAAAGACGAGATCGTGCGGACTTCGGTCGAATACAACCTGCTCAGCCGGTACACGGCCTTCCTGGCCGTCGACAGCCTCGATCGGACCGCCGGCGAGCACGGCGTGTCCGTCAACGTGCCCGTGCATGTGCCCGACGGCGTCCGCTATGAGACGACCGTGCAGGAGTGATGGGAACGGAAGGACGGACGGATGCATGGATGCATGGGTGCGTGGAACGGTGGGGGGGGATGTGCGGCGGGGGTGCTGCCACGGTAGAACCGAATGGCGGCCCCTGAGAGTGCCTTTCCGTCAACATACACTACTTTGCCTGTACCCGGGTAGCGCGGTCGTCCTCGGCCGCGCCCGGCCTACTTGGGTTGCGGGCAGGACCCGCCTTAAAGTCTTCGGCCAGTCGCCCACGTTTCCGCCTGTGGCTGCTCTGGACGCCGCCCGCCGGCGGCTCCCACCCCTCCTCCCTCGCCCGTCCCCTCTTGACGCCATCCCGTCCGTAAGTTACGATAATAGTACATTACTTACGGAAACGGAAGTAAACGATGATGGACGGCAGGCAGACGCTGATCGGGTTGAGGCGGGGGGTGGCGGTGCTGCGGGAGCTGGCGGGCGCACCGCAAGGGCGATCGTTCAGTGATCTGCGGCGGCGGTGCGAGGGTCTGGCGCCGCCGACTCTGTCGCGGCTGCTGAAGGCGTTGCTGGAGGAGGGGCTCATCGAGAAGCGGCCGGGTTCCGGCTGCTACGCGGTGGGCCCGACGGTGTTCGGACTGGCGCGCGCCGTGCTCGGGCTGGTATCGGCAGCGGATGTCGTCCAGCCGGTTCTGGACCGGCTGGCCGAGGCGACGGGGCAGTCATCGGCCTATTTCGAGCGGAGCGGCGGCGCGATGGTGCTGGTGGCCAAGCGCGAGCATCCGGAATCGTGGCACTACATGCCGGTCGGCGGCACGCACCCCAAGATGACGCGCAACGGGTTCGGGCAGCTGCTCCTGGCGTACATGGAACCGCGCGCGCTTTCGCTGTTCCTGGCCCGGACTTCGGAGCCGCTGCCGCTCGGGCGCGAGGCGTTTGCCGCGCGCCTCGCGCGGATCCGCGGACAGGGTTTGTTCGTCGAGAAGGCGGACGCCGCGCCTTCGCTCTGGCGGATTGTGGCGCCCGTTCTTCTGGCCGATGGGCAGACGCCGGCCGGGGCGGTGGGGATTACATTCGTGAAAGGCTCGCTTTCGAAACCGGGCATGGACGCCGCCCGGCGCGCTGTCCGTTCGGCGGCCGCCGAAGCCACGCGAGGAATGGCCGGCAGCGGCAGAATGCCGGGAGCCGGGAGCGGATGAGCGGGGAGTGGAAGGCTGGAAGGGTGGAAGGGTGGAAGGGTGGAAGGGCGAAGGGCGAAGGGCGAAGGAGTGGCGACATGGCTGAGCGACCGCACATTCTGATTCTGATGCCGGACCAGCAGCGCGGCGACTGTATGGGCTGCGCCGGCCATCCGCAGGTGAAGACCCCGAACATGGACCGGCTGGCGGAGGAAGGCACGCGTTTTGGCGAAGCGATCACGGTTTGTCCGGTGTGCATGCCGGCGCGGGCGTCATTCGCGAACGGGCGCTACCCGCACAACCACGGCATGTGGAACAACTGTGCCAGCCGCCTGCCGGCGGAGGACGAGACGTTTTTCCACATTCTGCAGCGGCACGGCTATCTGACGGCGCACATCGGCAAGTCGCACTACCATCCGCACGGCGGAGGGCTGCACATGCGCGACGCGGAGCCCTACATGCACGCGCGCGGGCTCGAATATGTTCACGAGACGACCGGCCCGCACGCCACCGTCCACACGCGCTCGTACATGACCGACGCGTGGGAGGAGAAGGGGATCTGGGACGCGTTCAAGCGGGATTACGGCGAGCGCAAGGCGGCCGCCGGCCTGCTGGTGCGGCCGAGCCCGCACAGCGTCGAGGATTACCAGGACAGCTACGTCGGGCGGCAGGCCGTGGAGTTCGTGCAGGGTTACGCCGACGCGCGGCCCATGTGCCTGTTCGTCGGGTTCGGCGGCCCGCACGAGCCGTGGGACGCGCCCGGGCGCTACGCGTCGATGTATCCGCCGGGTGAGACGCCGGCGGCCGTCCCGGCTGCCGAAACGAACGGGTCGCTGCCCGAATTCGCGCGGCGAACGCGCGGCTTCCACCCGCGTCGCGATCTGGATGCGGCGACGATCCGGGCGATTCGCGCCAACTACTACGGCAAGATCTCGCTGATCGATCACTGGTTCGGCGAGATACTCCGTGCCTGCGAGGCGCGCGGGTGGCTGGACGATCTGTTCGTCGTGATGTGGTCCGACCACGGCGAGATGGCCGGTGACCACGGCCTGCTGCACAAAAGCGTGTTCTTCGAGTCGAGCGTTCGCGTCCCGCTCATTCTGCGCTGGCCCGGCCGGATACCGGCGGGCGCGACCTCCGACGCCTTGGCCGAGATCATCGATGTGTTCCCGACCATCCTCGAAGCCGTCGGCACCGAGCCTGGGCGGCAGTGTGTCGGCCGGTCGCTCTGGCCGGCGTTGCGCGAGCCCGGCGCCCCGCTCCGCGACTGCCAGCTCAGCGAGATCAGCGACTCCGGCGCGAACACGCTGATTACGATGATCCGGACTGCCACCCACAAGTATGCCGTCGACCAACAGGCGCGCGGGTTCATGCTCTACGATCTGGCAAACGACCCCGCCGAGCAGCGCAACCTCATCGGGCAGGACGAAGCGCTTGAAATGGAACTGCGCGACCGCCTTCTGCGGCGCGTGCTCGGCGCGCAGGCTGCCATGTAGCGGCGCGGCGCCGCCTGCAACGAGTATGAAACTCTGTCGCGAGCCTTGCGCCAAGCTTTGTCGCTTCCCCGTGGGACGGGCTTTCCAGCCCGTCCCCTCAGGTCTCCTGTTCGCGGCCCGGCGGCCGGCGGCTCTGCCGGCGGTACGCGCGCGGGCTGCTGCCGGCGATCTTCCGGAACTGGCGGGAGAAGTAGTTGCTGTCGCTGAACCCGGTGCGCAGGGCGATCTGGGTCACATTCAGATCGCTCTCGCGCAGGAGTTCCGACGCCTTCCGGATGCGGAGCCGGATCACGTACGCCATGGGCGTCATGCTGAGCACCGTGTGAAAGCGCCGCAGCAGCGTGCTCTTCGACGTGCGCGCCCGGGCCGCCAGCCCGTCGAGCGTGATCGGCTCGTCGTAGTGCGATTCGCAGTGGCTCAGCAGCTCTCCGATGCGCAGAAGCCCCTGCGTCTCGGGCTGGCGCATGCGGGAGTAGCATCGCGAGAGGAACGCAATCAACTCCATCAGCAGCGCCGTCGCCGCGAAGCGGTAGCCGGGCCGGCGCTTGGCCAGTTCGTCCAGGAGCCTGCCGACAAGTGTCTCCACGTGCGCCAACTGATCGGGGCGAAGCCGCAGCCGGCTCCGAAACCGGTGTCTCCTGCGCAGCTTCGGCTCCAGCGCGAACAGGGCATGGTAGCCCGGCAGCTGGCGAATGTCGGCCCGCGGGATCCCCAATTTGCGCGCGTCGAACAGGATGTTCATCAGCGACAGACCGGCGGTGTCCCCGTACCCGTGCCGGGTGCCCCGTGCAATCACGAAAACGTCCCCCGCACCGAGCGGGTAGACGTCGCCGTCGGCATGATGGGTTCCCGATCCCCCGCGGATCACCACCAGTTCGGTGAAATCATGTGCGTGGACCCGCGTGTCCGGATGGGCGGCGGTCCGCGTCACATACAGGGCCATGCCCGTCTTCGGAAAGAAATCACGCGCGTGAAAGAACGACTCACGCCGCCGGCTTGCCATCGCGCCCCCCTTGAACGTCTGTGACGATATTATGCTGATATATGACGACATCGTCAAGGATAACCTTTAACAACCGGCCATACTCATTGAACAGATAGTGAAAGGAGGCAAACGATGGACCCGATCAGACTGAGCCGAACGCCATACCGCGACAAGGTGTACGCCTGTTGGATGGGCAAGAACATCGGGGGTACGCTGGGCGGGCCGTGGGAATGCAAGCGGTACCCGCATGGGTTCACCTTCTACGAGCCGACGCCGGAGAAATCGGCGCCGAACGACGACCTGGATCTTCAACTGGTATGGTTGAAGATGCTGGAAGACGAGGGTGTGGACCCGTCGGTGCGCACGTTCGCGGAGTACTGGAGCCGGTACGCGACACGCTACCCGCCGAACGAGTACGGATTCTTCATGCGCAATTTCGAGCGCGGCCTGCGCCCGCCGGTTGCCGGCTGTTTCGAGAACTATTTCGTGGACGAGATGGGCTCGCCGATCCGCAGCGAGATCTGGGCCTGCCTGCACCCGGCGGACCCGCAAGCGGCGGCGCGGATGGCGTGGAAGGATTCGGCGATCGACCATTCGGGCGGGGAAGGGATGAACGGGGAGCTGTTCTGGGCGGCGGTCGAGTCGGCCGCGTTTGTGGAGACGGATCCGATGACGCTGATCCGGATCGGATTGAACATGATTCCGCTTTCCAGTCACCTGGCCCGTTCGGTGCGGGAGGCGGTCTGGTGCCATGAGAACGGGGTGAGCTGGGGCGAGGCGCGTGAGCGGATCGTGAGCCGGTTTGCCACGGTCCAGCCGTGCAACGCCGTGCCGAACGCCGCGTTTATCGTCATCGGCTGGCTCTACGGCACGGACTACGGCGACAAGCTGTGCAAGGCGGTAAACTGCGGTTACGACACCGACTGCACCGGCGCAACACTCGGCTCCCTGCTCGGCATTCTAGGCGGCACGGCCGGCATCCCGGCGAAGTGGCGGGAGCCGATCGGCGAGCAGATCGTTCTGTGCCGGTTCACGGGCTCGTTCAACTCGCCGAAAACGGTGGAGGAGTTGACGCAGCGGACCGTGGCGCTCGCCGAGCGGGTGGCGGCGGAAAAGGGCACGATCGAGTTCGGGGCTGAGACGGTTCTGCCCGCCGACATTCGCTCGCGTCTGTTCCGCAACGCGGCGGCGCGGCGCGCACTGCAACAGGATCCGCACGTCGGGACGGAACTGGTGGACGGCGAGGAGGTGCGGCTGCATTACGGGGGCGAACCGGTCCTGCGGCCGGACGTGGAGAAGGAGTTGTGGGTTACCGCCGGCGAACAGCGTGAGCCGGCCGTGGAACTCGAGGTGCCCGGCGGCTGGACGTGCATCCGGACCGGGCCGTCGGCTTTCCGGGTCCGCGCCTCGGGAGAGATTGCCGACCGCAATACGCTGACCGTGCGGCTGAACGGCAAGCGGGCGGCTTTCACGATTCTGGGCCCCGGCGAGGCCAAAGGCTACGCAGCCGGCATGAACGTGCCGCGCTGCCCCACGTGCCGCGCCCGCGCCGGCAGCTGCGAATGTCCGTAGGCCCCTCTGCCCGCTGGCCTGAGTCTGTCCCGAGTTGCCCAAGAAACTCGGGTGCCGGCCAAACCGTTGTGGGGCCGATCTGCGAGCGACCGGGGCCGATCTGTGATCGGGCGCTCAACCCCCGAACGCGATCTCCCAGCGCTTGTCCGGGTCGTCGAACCGCACGCTTTCCGGCGCAAACGATTCGGGATCGAACTCGCCGCCCAGCCACTCGAGGGTCTCCCGGTAGTCCTTATGGCTGGGATCGCGGATGATCGCCAGCAGCTCCGCGTAGCCCGAAATGCCGCCGCAGTCTTCGGGCGGGCAGGCGCGCCGGCCGCCGATACAGCGGGGGTAGGCCACCTCTTTCTCGCGCGGAAAAATCTTCTCCAGCCGCACCGTGTGTTCCCAATTGTCGCCGAAATCATACACGTACCGCGCGGCCGGATACCGGAACGTGAAGAACGGCGCCATGTCCACTTCCCAGCCGGGCGCGACCTCTGGCTCGTCTTCCGCGCGGTCCTCGTTCGGAATCCCGATCTCTTCGTCCGCTACGATCGTCGGGTTCTTCACCGTGAACAGATGCTCGTGGCAGTCGTCCCAGGGCATGCAGTCGGAAATCGCCACGTGCAGGTCCCAGAACGAATACGTTTCCGGGACCTGGATCCGGCGCCAGACCGGCGGCTGTGTCTGGTTCAGAGTGATCCGGAACTGGTACACGTGCTTGAACCGCCGCCGATACTCGTACGAGCGCGGCTCTGATATCGCTTGGATCATTCGCTGTCTGCCTGCAAATTGCCGCAAAAAGGCACAAAAGGCGCAAAAAAAGCCGAACCAACGTGCTCAGTGCTACCGACAAGTTTCGGGAATCGCGACCGCACGAGCGTGCGGTCGCGATTCCCGAAACGTTGCCTTCTCCACCATGCGCAGAATGAGCGTCTCGCACCCCCTGCACATCCCGGAAACTCTACCAAAAATGCCGAACTCGTTCAATCCGGTTGAGCAGCCCGGGGCGCCTTCTTGCGGCCGAACGCCGGTGCGCTCACCGGTTACGCGTACGGATCACACGCCCACGTCTCCGGCGCCGCGCCTGCGCGGGTTGTCGATACGGACCAGCCATACGATCGACCCGACCACCAGCGCCAGCCCGAAGGGGAGAGCGACCCAGCCGATGGCGCTCGTCCAGAGCGCGACGCCGATGTCGCCGGCCAGCGCTTCCCGCGAACCGGCCGTCGACTCGCTGAGCGTATTGAACGCGCGCGTCATGCCCAACACCGTGCCCAGCAGGCCCCAGACCGGGCCCAGACACAGCACGGCGCCCACGATGAGCAGGATGATCGGGACCGTCTGGCCTCTGCGCTTCATGGCTGTGATCTCTGTCTTAGCGGTGCGATTGCCTTCCCAAACAGGCTGCCTGCGCTTCGCGTACCCGGCCCGCCAGCACGCTTGCCCTCCAGGCGTCACCGTCCGTGATTCATCCGATGGCGGGCGAGCAGCCTGCCCGCCGAAGTGCTGCGCGAAGGCGGGCCGCGGGCCCGGCAAAGACGCCGTCAGCGCGACCCCCACGTTGCGAACGCAAAACGGCCCGTCCCCGATAACGCCCGGAAATCAAGAATAATCAATAGTAGCAGGCCTTCTTGGCACTTGTCAAAATCCTCATAATCCTCGTTTTCGCCGTTCTCGCGTACAAAACTTGCCAGAAACTTGCCAGAGACTTGCCACCAACGCCGTCTGGAAATCGTGTTCCCGGAGTCATGTGTTGGCTCATCAGTCTCTATGGCTGGCTTGTTCATTCGCTACCAACTCCGCTGTCACGACTTCACAAAGCGTTTCCGAATCCGTTCCGCATGACGTTTGCCGCCCCGTTCGGCCTCCGTTTCGATAGTTTTAAGATCGGCTTCCGCCTGTTCGAGATGCTTGAGTTCTACGGAAGCATGAACTCGTTGGCCAAGCAATGAGACCCAAGACCATCTCTTGCCCTCCACCAGCGTCAGGGCATGGGTGGCTACGTCCTTGAGCTTCTTCCATTCCCCGCAGCCTTCGCAGATGTCGGCGAGAATTTCCCACGCCTGCAAATGCCCCTTGTCCATGCCGATGACTTGTTCAACGATCAGTCGTGCAGCTTCATACTTCTCCTGATGGACGAAGATATCTGCTTTCAGAATGAGAACGTCGATGTGCTCCGGATCCGTCGCCAACAACCTCTCCAGAATCGAGAGGGCATCATCGTAGCGTGCGTCAAAGTGAAGTTGTCTGGCAAACGACAGGCGGGTGGTTGTGAGGTCTTTCCCTGCGACCACTTCTTCAGCCAGATTCTCAAAGGCCGACGGGATCCCCCAGATGGACTTCGTTATGTTGATGACTCCGTCTTTCTCAGTAATCCGAGGATCGCCTGCCAACTCCGCCAACGAGACTCTGATGCCACCATGTTTCTCTATCCAATCCAGAAGCGTCCTTGTCTCATTCGGATAAACGGTCTCCAAGTACGGCACCACGCATTCCTTGACCCACAGGTCTTGGCGACCCTCGGCATATCTCTCTGCCTTTTCTCCGCTGTCACCCCGCCATCTACCTCGTCCGAGTCGGCGGGAGAAATCGTCGTGGTGTCCAATCTCGTGGGCAAAAGTGGACAGCATTTGCAGTCGAAGATAGACATGCCAGACATCAAGATAGGGAGCGTTGGATTCATAGACGTACGCGTGAACGTCAATGCTGTTCTTAGGGCAATTATAAACCCCAAGGCATCTTGGTCCGAAAACACCTGGCAGAACGGTATACCCATATCTGCCGGTCAGCGGGTCGGGCTCCGCATCCTCGAAATCTTCTTCATTGAGGACAGGCTTGTGATCGCCCAGACGCAGCGTAATCCTTGAAAGGCCATCAGCAACGCCCTTCGGACATCGACCCATGACCTCGCGGATGTCGTTCGGTGATGCGGGATAGTGAATGACATCGTTTTCATCCAGAACGTCGATGGGTATGTCTTCCGGGCGAAGTCCGGCGACCGGCAACGGCTCGGTGGCTCGTTCTGCTTTGACCTGCTTCTTGATCAGCCGTTTCTTGGCCAGCTCATCAAACATCCTGTCGATTTTCGCCTCCTGCTTCTGACGGTCGGCGTAGTCAAAACGTTGCTCCCGTTCGATGTCGTGGTGTGTTCTATGGATGCTGCGTGACATGGTTCTCTACCCGATCACTTCTTAGTAGCAGGATCAGGCCTAGGCTCCTGCGGTTGTTCACGGGTTTTCGTCACCGGCGATCCAAACGCCTTCTCCAGCCCGGCCTTGATAGCGGGCACTTCGAGTCCCGGCCCGGATAGTTCGTAGCGATAGGATGGAAACGGAACCTTGGGCTCGAAAGACTGGAGGCAGCCAAGTTCCTCGTCTATGGCCATTTCCGCCTCTTCGGTTGCGTATAGGATGGCTGTAAGCATCTCTTTCGCTTTATGGGCGGGGGGGGGGGCACAAGACAGGCCGATCACGATTTCGTTGCCATCCACATCCGCTGAGAAGTCTAACAAAAAGGGATGTTCCCGCTCGCCGAGAATCAGTTCCTGCACCTCTCGTCTGGCGTGAAGTCGTCGCACGATCCAGTCGAGGACCGAGGGCATATCCCGTCTGTCGCTTGCCATCCGGATGTTGCCGTCAGGGGTAACCACGATCATCCCGCCCGTGCACAACACCAGAAGGCTGCCATCCTTAAGCAACAGGGAAGATAAGGGATCTCCAGGCAAGGCCTTCCATTTCGTTGCATGCCAGTCGCGGCTCTTGTCCATCGCAATCTTGTAGAGTATTCCCTCATCCGTTCCCATATGACAGAGCCCGGTTGTTGCGACGATACCGCATGGCATCCGATGGATTCCCTCGATGTTCTCACGCATGAGTGTCTGTTTCTTTCCAGACGCGGTCACAAAAACCAGCTCTCCCATAAATTCGCCGCGATCAGCCCCCACCAAATAGCCGTTCTCTACCTTAAGGCCCACGCCAGGAATCTGTTTCCGAATCCGCCCATCTCTACCGTCGCCTATGGGTCCCTCGTATGCGAGCTCTTCTAATTCCGACGCAGTCAGATACGCCTCCGGCCCCACAAAGGTTTGGGTGTTCCCTCGGTCGGTGTTCGCTGCCAATCCGTGGCCGAATCTCTTGACGTTCCCGTATACGTAGAAGTCGAGACGCGTCTCGGACTCGTAGGCCGACTTGCCGTTCATGACATTGATCGCCTTTGCTGACGCTGTCCTGACGGGCGGATACCAATGTGACTTTGAAAGTCTCTCGAGGGCGGGTATCGCGTCCTTGACGTGGAGGCGTCCAAGTGATTCGGCAGAAGCGTATACGAGCCTCCAGTCTTGCTCTCCCTCCAACTGCCTGAGGAGGGCCCCGCTCGCTTCGGCGTATCCGATATGCCCGAGTGCAGTAGCCGCCAGGACCCTCAACTCCCAATCATCGTCAGCCAGATAACGGATGAGCGTGGGGCCGGCGGATCTTCCGTTCGCCTTGAGCGAAGCGATCCAGTAGATGGTGACTGCGGGCCTGAAGACGTCTGTATGCGTCTCCAGATGTCTTGTGAGAATCCGTGCAGCTTCTGGCACACGCATCTCGATGATTGCCATCTCAACCGCGTTCGAGAATGTCTCGGGGTCTGTTCTTGCTAGCTCTTGGAGAACAGGCACAGACCGCTTCGCCAATGGCCCCATGCTTCCCAGGGCATCAACGGCGGCTCGCCTCTTGCGACGATCAATCTGCTGGTCTGACGCTATGTTGATGAGCGGATCGATTGCCCCTTCGACTTTGTGTCCGAGATCTTTCAGTATGGAGTCGACCACGCTGAACAAGTCCCCGTCATACGGCTGGGTGTCCTTGTAGAGGCCGAGGAGGTACGGGATTGCCTTTTCTCCAAGATTCTCGAATGCCACGGTGAGTTGGGTACTTCTCTGCTTCTCCTTCCTCAACTCATCGACCAGGAAACGGATGGCCTTTGGAGTGCCGATTCCAGCGATTGCGGGCGGAATCCATCCATCTCCTCTCAGTCTCGACTCAATCAAGGCATCCAAATGCTCCTCGCCTAGGCCTTCGATGCTTCTGACGATGTAGGAAGCCAAATCCCGAACATCCTCGTTGTCGTGTTTCAGCAACCGCAGCAAGAACGGGATGGCGTCCGGCCCAAGGCTCCAAATGTGCTCTGCGACTTCGTCTTCCTTGTCCGATATGCCGGGTCCCATTTCTGCCGACTGCTCGACCAATTCGGCAATGCCGTTCAGATTCGTCGATCCGGAGCAGCACACTCCCCCGAAACACGTAACGACCAAGACCAGCACTACAAATCGATATCGCGACATGGGATGACCTTACGTTGATGGGGAAGGCCCACACCTGCGTCCTTCCGGATAGGATTCTAGCACTGGTTGGGCCCGAATGGAAGAGGGATCACAGGGACGCTGCAGAGGGGTTCTTCGGGCACGATTTGCACAACGGGCCGGGCGAATTTTCGGGATGTTTCGCGGCCAGAAGCGTCGCCGGGAAGTCTTGTTTGATTTGTTTTTCGCGTGGAGAAACAGTAGGATCGGGCCCGAAGGGTACGGGAGGCGGTCATGCGAAAGCGGAGGATCACCATTCGTTATTGGGTCTTGGGCGGAGTATTCATCGTCCTGGCCGCCTACTGGTTGTGGGGGTATGCATAGGAGACGGGGAAAGTGGGGACGGCCACCATGAAGACGACCGGCGACAAATTCGAATTCTACGAATCATACGTAAAGGTATGGCGGGCACTTCTGAAGGTCCTTCTTGGGTGGTCAGATAGCCGGATTTCTGCGTGGATCAAGGATCTCCAGAAGGCTCATCAGGAGGGAATGGAATGTGGGTTGTTCTACCACGAAACGCCGGTCTACTGGGTCGTGGACCTTCTGATGCCGCAGGACCTCAAGGAAGAAGTACTGCAAGCGGGCGAGTATGTGGATCTGGAAGGTGAGATGCACGAGGCGATCATGGGGGAATCTCCGGGTGAATGTGAGTTCGATCCGGGCTTCGACTGGCATGCGGGGAAGGAGCGGCTCGACAAGTTGATTGCGAAGTGGCGAAAGAAGTACGGGATCGAGCCGAAGCCGTGACATGAACCCCAAACTCACGCGAATTCTGAACCGGCTGGCTCAACCACGCTTGAGTTCGGACGGAATATTCAGCGGGTTGGTCGTGGGCGTGGCGATTCCGATAGGCCTAAACCTTTTCGGCGTGTATGTCGGAACCTGCATCCGCTCGCTCCGGGTGGTGTCCGGTTCCGAATTCCTTTTCGTACTGTTCTTTGCCCCTGTTATCCTCTCCTTTTGGCCGCTACTAGCGGCTCTTTTGGATTTGTGCTTGGGCCGTGGAGAAGGTAGGATCAGACCCGATTGGAGGCGTGCATGACCGATCCGATCTTCCTGAAACGGGTTGTCTTGAACAACTACAAGAGCTTCAAGGAATGCTCCGTGCGCCTGGGCCCGCTGACTTTCCTGGTTGGCCCCAACGGCGCGGGCAAGAGCAACTTTCTTGACGCCTTGCGGTTCGTCGCCGACGGGTTGAACACCTCGCTGGAACATGCGTTGCGGGAGCGGGGTGGCATCAACGAGGTGCGCCGCCGGTCTTCGGGGCATCCTACGCATTTCGGCATCCGCCTCGATTGGAGGCTGCCTGATGGAACCGAGGGTATGTACGCGTTCCGGGTCGGCGCGCAGAAGAAGGGCGGCTTTGAAGTCCAGAAGGAAGAGTGCCGGGTGTTCAGGGGTGAAGAAGTGACGGATCAATCCTATGCGGTTGAGAGCGGGGATGTGAAGACGTCCTCCGCCAAGGTTGTCCCCCCGGCTTTGAGCGATCGCTTGTACCTGGTGGCGGCAGCGGGGCTGCCTGCGTTTCGTCCGCTGTACGATGCGTTGTCCCACATGGGATTCTACAACTTGAATCCCGACGAAATTCGCGATTTGCAGCCTCCCGACACGGGTGAAGTGCTCAACCGGGACGGAAGCAATCTTGCAAGCGTTCTCAAGTGTCTCGAAAGGGAAAACGATGTCGTGCACAAACGTATTGTCAGCTTTCTCTCGAAGGTCGTGCCTGGCATCCAGAACGTTGACGTACGGCACGTTGGGAAGAAGGAAACGCTGGAATTCCGCCAACGGGTCGGCACGAACAAGGATCCGTGGCGTTTCATGGCCGAGAACATGTCCGACGGCACACTGCGTGCGTTGGGCGTACTGACCGCCCTGTTTCAGTCGGCCAATGGCGACCCGAAGAAGGTGTCTTTTGTGGGAATCGAGGAGCCCGAGGTGGCTGTGCATCCCGGCGCGGCGGGTGTTCTCAGGGACGGTCTGCGCTTGGCCTCACGAACGACGCAAACGGCCGTGACCAGTCACAGCCCGGACTTGCTCGACGACAAGGATATCAGCGACGAGAGCCTTGTGGCGGTGAGCAGTCGAAACGGTGAGACCGTGATGGGCTCTCCGGAGAAAGCGGGGCGAACGGCCATTCGGGACCGTTTGTACACGGCGGGCGAACTGCTGCGTCTGAATCAACTCGAGCCCGACGACGCGGCGACGGAGGAACTGCGTCCGCAGCAGATGGATCTCTTTGGGGCGTATGAACGATGAGCAGCGTACGGGTCGCTACGATCGTGGAGGGGCACGGCGAATGCGAAGCCGTCCCCGAACTTGTCCGGCGAATTGCCAGGGACATCGACCCGGGCTTTGTGCCTCAAGTCCTTCCTCCGCTCCGTGTTCCCGCATCGAAGCTGCTGAGAGAGGGAGAGGTGGAGCGATCGGTGGAGTTCGCAAGGCGTAAGCTGGGTGGCGCCGGCGGTATCCTTGTCGTCGTTGATTGCGATTGGGAGGATGGGTGTCCGGCGCACGACGGGCCCGCTCTGTTGGGCCGGGCGCGGCAGGCCTGCCCCGACCTGCAGCTTGCGGTCGTTCTAGCCAAAAGGGAATACGAGGCGTGGTTTCTTGCGGCAGCCGAATCGCTCCGCGGTAAACGCGGCCTTCCGTGTGATCTCGACGCTCCGAGCGACCCGGAGGGCGTTCGAGGTGCAAAGGAATGGCTCTCGAGTCGCATGCCGGCGGGGAGCAAGTACTCGGAGGCTCTTGACCAACCGGCGCTCACGGCCGTGTTCGACATGCAAATGGCCAGGAGATCCGACTCCTTCGACAAATGCTATCGGGAGATAGGGCGCATGCTGGGAAGCCTGCGAGAAGCAGGTACGTGAGGATGGCCGCTCGCTCCGGTTCATGTGCCTGGCCACATGCGTGTTTCTTCCGCTTACACTACATGCCGTCAAGATCCAAATCCTGCAGCAGAGGGCTGGATTCCCGGGCTTTGGGCGTCATGTTCTTCAACATGGATTTCGTAATCGGCTGACCCTCTTCCGTGGCCCGCAACAACGTGCTGCCCGGCACCATCGCAAGGTCGCGATCCATGATGATGTCCTCGGGAAGGGATCGGGCGAGGAGGCGAGCCGCTTTGATGTCCGCCGATGTGATGACGTGGCCCTCCGGAAGACCACGCCCACGGCCAGTCCGTTGAGCATCTTTGCATTTGCTGTATAGGCTGCACTGGCGTAAGCCCCCAGGATCGTTAGGGACGTCCACACCAGGAACCCGCCGAGCTTGATGTGCAACTCGTACTTTTTCAACAGCTCGTATTTCATCGTACGCATGTCGCCCGATTCCCAATCCTCGGGGACAATCTTGAAGAGCACCAGAGCCACGGCGATCAGCACAGCCAGCGCCAGCAACACGAGAAGCGACAGGGCGACGCCAATGAGAACGCCTTTCGGTCTGAAACCCTGCAGTCGATTGCCTCCTTCTCGATCCATGTGAACTCCTACTTCGTGTCCTTCAAAGGTAGCCGCCGGAAGAAACCAGCAATTTCCTGTACTCCACAGTCATGCCTCCGTTGGCATTGAAGACCAGGATGAATCGCTCCAGTGCCTCGATGTTGGTGTCCGTCATCAGTACACAGCCGACGATCCATTTCTCCTTTTCCTCCCAGATGGTCCAGTTCCAGTGGGCGGGGTTGTCCGCGTCCAGCTTCTCGGGCTTGATCGGCTTTCCTTTCTTCATGAGTGCCCGAATCTCCCTGGGATCTTCCAGCGTGAGGGATCGAACTCCGATCTTGTATGCCCGGAGATCAGCGAACACCAACAGTCGCTGCACAACATCGTCGACAGACGCAATAGGCTTCTTCCGCAATGAAATCGCCTTGGCCGCGTCCGAATCCGATTCGATGTACAACGGATCCTTGCCCGTCAACATGATCGCGTAGTCAAACCACGGCCTTCCTGCGACCACCGAACGCATATTGAAGACTTTGACGCGATACACGCGACCGCCGTCGAAGAATGCCTGCACGTGGTCTGAGTCGAGGTTGAGCAGCTTGAGCATGGGCAGGTTGAGCTCGTGGCGCACGGTTTGCTCCATCATTTCCGTGTCGTCGTGGTACTTTTCCCTGATCCAATGGAGGTACGCCAGCGAATAGGCTCTTCCTTCCAGGTCCTCAGCCTTGCACGGGTGGGCGAGGGCAAGGAAGGTCGCCGTTATCAACGGAATCCAAATGAGCTGCTTCATTTCGCAAGCCTATTCAGCGCCTCCACCATCCATAGAACGGGGGCGCTGAGGATTCGGCGCGTCTTCGCGCCGATATCCTCCAGCGCCGGGCTCGGAGTCCGTCGTCAATCGTCCCCGGAACGTTTGGTGTTCTTTCTCATGGAAGGCTGCCTGTCCGCCCGCGGCGGAAGGCTGCGCCGAGCCGCCCGCCAGCCCTCGACTTGCCCGTGGAAGCGGCTCGGCACAGCCTCGCCCTCCAGTCGGACCGATGGTTCGTCTGTGCCGTCGGGCTCCAGACGAAGAGTAAGACAAAGCAGAGTAAGACGAAGAGACTCCAATCCTTCCTATCTTCCGTGTCACTCCGAACAGATGCTCGAACAAATAGGTTCCCTAACAAGCATGGTTCACCTGACTCTCGACGTCTGCCCCGCATCATAGCGTTTCTGCGCGTGCGAAACAAGAACGCCGAATCGAGATCTCGGCAGAAGGGAGAGGCGAGTGTGGCATGGGAGCAAAGCGCATCACTGCGGCTGGACGGCGCGTTCCCGGCTCCTGGCCAATCGCTTGAGTCTGGTGCGGTCGCGTTTGACTAAAGCGCCTTTCTTGGCGTGTGACCAGTTCTTGAGTTGGTGTTCCCGCCGGCGGGCCGAGGAGAGAGAGGGGTGTTCTTCGGTGTAGACAAGCGTCACTGGGCGCCGGGTCCAGGTGTATGCCACTGTGGCTTCAGTGTTGTGGGCCTGTGCGCGCTCGGTCGGATTCTTGGAAACCCCGATGTAGTAGGAATTGTCGGAGCAAAGGAGAATGTAGAGGTAGTACATGGTCTATTGTGGAGGTCCGGGGACGAGCCCCTCGACGCGCCTTCGGCTTGCTCGGGACTCCACCACTCGCGCCTTTAGGCGCGAGTGGTGGAGCGGAAGGGATTCGAACCCTCGACCCCCACGTTGCGAACGTGGTGCTCTCCCAACTGAGCTACCGCCCCACCCAAGACGTGCTGGGCGCTGAATGGGGTGTTCAGCGTGCAGGAGAGTTTAGTGGGGAAGCGGCGAGTTGGCAAGCGGATTCCTCGACGCCCAGACCCGGACAGTGAGCGTGAAGCCGGAAAGGGGAGCCGGACTCAGAACTCGCAGCTCAGCGTGAGGCTGGCGGTGAGCTGATCGGTCGCCATGTCCATGGCGTCCGCGGCGTCGCGCAGCGAGTCGGGCAGCAGCCTGGAGTAGGCGAGCCCGGGCGCGATTTCGACCTGCTCGCTCACGGCCACGGGCAGGGCCAGCGCGAGGCTGAGATCGGTCAGTGCGGCTTCGTCGACATCGAAGTTGTAGGCGTTAGAGTCCGCGCCCGCGCCGCCCAGCGTGAGGCTCGCGTCGAGGTTCAGCCGCTCGGCGAACTCGAAGCTGTGCGAGAGCTGCAGCGTGAGGTAGTAGTCCTGCACCTCGTCGACGTCGTAGTAGATGCTCACGGTCGGCAGCAGCAGGATGTCGGCGCCGAGCGAGACGAACAGCTCGGCGGAATCGGCTTCCTCTTCCGCGTCGTCGCCGGGATAGAAATAGCCGATCACGCCGGCTTCCAGACACCACTCGTGCCATTGGGTCGAGACGGTGGCGGTCGCGTCGACTTCGGTCAGCTCGTTCCGGCGCTCGTTCGAGGCGGTGAGGTCCCAGACGCCGAACAGATTGGCGGACAGCGGGCCGGAACTGAACGTGAGCGACGGCTGCAGCGTGAGTTCGTCGTTCAGGACCAGCCCGCGCCAGACGTAGGCGCTGGGTACGGCCAGCTCGGCCGAGAACGACGGGCCGTCGTCCGCGGCCATCGCGCAGAGCGCGAGAACCGCGGACAATGAAGAATGCAGAATGACAAATGAAAAGTGCGTTCGCATGAGTGGACTCCGTTTTTCCGGTCAGAAGTCGGAAGGTCAAAGGTCGCAGGTCGGAAAGTCAAAGGTCGGGAGTTGCGACTGACGCTCTGCCCACAGCCCCCCGACCATCGACCTGCGACTTCTCGGACATTTAACCTTTGACCTTGGACCTTCGACTTCCGTTACTTCTTCCTCTTGCCCGAGCCGCTTCCCTCCTCCTCGCGGACCATGGGGACGAATCGGACGGGCAGATCGTCTTCGATGCGGATTTTGCCGCCCTTCTTGCGCGCGATCACGAGGCGCTGATAGGCGGAGCCGAGCGGCAGGATCATGCGCCCGCCTTCACGCAGCTGATCGGCCAGCGCCTGCGGGATTTCCTCGGGCGCGCAGGTGACGATGATGGCGTCGAACGGGCTGTGGTCGGGCCAGCCCTTGTAGCCGTCGCCGCTGAGCACGTGCACGGAGGCGTAGCCCTCTTCGCGCAGGACGGTCCGTGCGTGTTCGGCGAGTTCGGGTATGATTTCGATGCTGTAGACGGCCGCGCCGAGCTCGGCGAGCACGGCGGCCTGGTAGCCGGATCCGGTCCCGATCTCGAGGATCTTCTCGCCCTTGGCGGGCGCGATCTTCTCGGTCATGTAGGCGACGATATACGGCTGCGAGATGGTCTGGCCGTGCCCGATGGGGCAGGGGTGGTCGCCGTACGCGTCGTGCCGGTGGCGGTAGGGTTCGGGGATATAGACGTGGCGGCGCACCGTGTTCATGGCGGCCAGGACCTGCTCGTTCTTCACGCCGTAGGCGCGGATCTGGCTGACCATCCGGGCGCGGTCCCGGCTCCAGTCGGTTTTGGTTTCGCTCACGGGCCCTCCTCCGCAAGAGATGCACAGCGACAGCGCCGCCGCGATGAGTGCGGGCGGATAGAATGGCTTGACGGCCGTCATCGTGCGGTTCTGTTTAGCATACGGGCCGGGGAAAGGGAAGCCGCAAAAAGGCACAAGAGGCACAAGAAGGAACCGTGGGAGGCAAGAACAAGCTGTTCCGCACAAACCGATATGTTGCGGGCATCGCGCCCGCGCCAGAGCGCGGTCTCGATTCCCGCAACGCTGCCTTCTTTTTGCGCTTTTTGCGCCTTTTTGCGGCCATCTTCTGCACGTTCGTGAGCGCCCGGCCGGTTCAGGTGGCGGGCGCGGCCGTCTGGCCGGCGAGCGGGGCGTCGGCGAGGACGGAGTACTGGGCGCCGGTCGGCGCGAGGACGCTGCGGATGAGCCGGACATGGTCGGCGCCGACCCGGCCGAAATCGGTCGGTTTCATGGCTTCGAGTGTCGGCATGAACTGGTCGGCGCCTTTCACGCTCTTGACGCGGCCGAGCGTGAGGTGCGGGTTGAACGCGCGCCGTTCCGGCGGCAGGCCGACCTTCACGAGCATCGCGGCGACCTGCGCCTGGAGCGCGGCGAGCGGAGCGCGCCCGCCGGTGACGCCGGCCCAGATCACGCGCGGGTTGCGCGGCGAGCCGAAGAAGCCGAGCCCTTCGATCTCGAACTCGAACGGCGCGACGGCGGCGGCGATCTCGCGCAGGCCGGCGGCGATCGGGTCGACTTTCGCCCCGAAGATGTCGCCCAGAAAGGCGAGCGTGAGGTGGATGTTGCCCGGCGCCACCCAGCGCACCTTCGCCAGCGTCTGCCGCTTCAGCGTCTGCTGGCAGTCGGCGAGCCGGCGGCGGACCGGCTCGCTGAGTTCGATGGCGATGAACGCCCTGATCACGGCGTCGGGTTGAACACTCATACGAGACACGTTGAGAAGAAGGCGCTCGTTGCGGGAATCGAGGATGGCCACGCCGCTCACCAGGCCGGATTCCTCCCAGACACAATGCCGCGGCGTGGCAATCCTTTCGATTCCCGCAACAACAGTACTTGGGCCAACAGGCAGACCCTACGCCATGCGCTTTCTCTTTCCCCTTTCGCGTCCTTTTCGCGTGTTTTCGCGGGCAGATCTGCCGCGCTGACCCGCAGCAGGGCCTCGATCCGCGGTTTACGGCCGCAGCGATTCGAGAATCGCCCGTATCGACAGCGTAGCGCCGCAGACGACGCGGTCGGAGGCGCCGTAATAAAGGGTGATCGCGTCGCCGTCGACCACGTGGCCGTTGGTGAAGACGACGTTGCTGAAGAAACCCTTCTTCTCGTAGTCGGCGGTCGGCTCCATGATCGGCGCGTCGGACCGCGCGAGCAGCGTGGCCGGCTCGCGCAGGTCGAAGAGCATGGCGCCCAGACAGTAGCGGTTGGCGGAATCGGTGCCGTGGTAGATCTGGAGCCAGCCGGCCTCGGTGCGGATGGGCGCGGCGCCGGCTCCGATCCGTTCGCAGTCCCACATGCCGGGCCGTTTCCGCGCGATGCAGCGGTGTTCGCCCCAGTGGCGCAGGTCGGGCGAGCGGCTGATCCACATGTTGCGCCCGCCGAGGATCGGGTCGAACGGGCGGTGCAGCGCGACGTACTGTCCGCCGATCTTCGCCGGGAACAGGGCGCAGTCTTTGTTGTGCGGGGGGAGTATCATGCCGTGTGCGGTGAACGTGCGCCAGTCGCGCGTGCGGGTCAGGCCGATGCCGACCCCGTCGGGCGAGACGGCGGAGTAAGTGAGCAGAAACTCGCCGTCCAACTCCGTCACGCGGCAGTCTTCGATGCCGAACGATTCCTGCTCGCCGCGCCCGAGCAGAGCCGGTTCGGGCATGACGTCGAACCGGCGCCCGTCCGTGCTGCGGGCCAGCCGCAGATGGGAGAGTGTGGTGAGGTAGCCGTTCCCCTCGTACTCGAAGAAGCGCGGGTCCGACAGATCGAGGCCGGGCGCCGCCTTGTCGAATTCCAGGATCCGGATCCCGCTGCCGGCGTCGGGATCGAGGACGGGCACGCGGATCGTCGTCTCGTCCGCCGGCGCGCATTCGGCCACGCGCAACAGCAGCCAGGTGCACCCGTCGTAGCGGAAGGCGCCGGGGTTCAAAACGCACTCGACCCGCAGCCCGTCGAGACTGGGTGGCACGTCTTCGGGGCGCAGGATCGGATTGTTCTCGAATCGCCGGGCCAGGTCCGCCATTGTCCGCACTCTGTTGGGTCGGGTTCCGATGATCATAACGCGTACGCGTGAGGGCTCAAGCGGAAAACATGCTGCCTCTGCTCAACCACGCGGAGGATGGCCGCCAAAAGGCACAAAACCCGCAAGAGGGAGGCGCACGGGGGTGGGAACAGAGTGCTCAGCGTACACCAATATGTTGCCTCCTTCACAAGGCACAAGAGTACGTCCTACCCCGGCATTCGCCTTCGCCAAGGCTACGGCGGACACGGTCCGGCGTCATTCCCCTTCCAGCCAGACGCGGGCGCGGTAGCAGGTGGCGGCAGCGGGGGCGGGGTTGGTGTAGGCCACGGGCTGGCCGGTAGCGGGCAGGTTGGTGCAGGCGGGCACGGCGAGCCAGGTGCCGGCGGCGAGGTCGCTACAATAGTGCAGCGCGTAGCGGCGGTAGAGCCCGCCGTAACCGGTGCCGGTGGCGGGGATGGTGGGGAACGAGACGACGGTGGTGCCGTTCGCGCTGCTCAGGTCGACGGCGAACAACTGGTTGGTGTCGGCTGGGTCGGTTCCGGCGACGAACTCCTCGATGTTGTTTCGGCCGTCGCCGTCGAAGTCGTCGGTGGGCCCGCCGCCGGCGACGCCGGTTCCGCCGAACCGGTCGATTTCCCATGCGTCGGTCATGCCGTCCTGATCGGCGTCGGCGGCGGTAGCGAGCCGGCTGTGTTCCACGACGGCGAGTTCGAGGTCGAATGCCAGATCCGCGCTGAAGACGCTGCTGTTGATGGCCAGCGCGGCGAGCACGTTCGTGCCGGCGCGCAGCGCGGGCAAGTCGCCGCCGGCCAGCGTGCGTTCGTGCGTGCTGTCCGCTTCCGTACCCGTATAGGTCTGATGCGAGACCGGATCGCCCGGCAGACCGGGCGCATTGACGCGTGCGACTTCTTCGGCGTTGATCCAGGCGACGAACCCGTCGTCGTAGCGCACGGAGAGCGCGAGCTCGCTGACCATGGCGGGGTTGGCCAGCATGAACGGGCGGCGCAGGTAGACGGTCGAGTAGGTGTAGCGCATGTCGTCGAGCACGGTGCCGTAGGTGACGCCGGCCGTCTCATAGCCGAGCGGGGCCGGGCCGAGCGCCCAGCCGGAATCGTCGAAGGCGACCTGCTGCCAGGCGGCGGACGGACTGGACGCCTCGGCGGTTCCTTTGTGGAACCGCCAGCTTGCGCCGCGCGCGATCTTGACGGTGCCGCCGGCGCCGGGCGTGCGGTAGGCCTGCAGCGCGAACGCGGAGATGTACTTGGCGACGCCGGTGACGGTGAGGAGCATGTCGCCGTCCGCGCCCGCGGCGATGCGCGTGAACCGCGCCACGAACCCGTTCGGCGTGTTGTAGCCGGTGCAGTAGGTCGTGGTGTCGTTCGTCCAGCTCCCGGTCCCGCTGATCGTGGTGCCGGCACTGCTCGCGTTGTCGAAGCTGTCGACGTCCGAGATGACGTAGTCCGACAGGCGGTCCGTATAGGCGGCGTTGTTCCGGTCGCCGTACATGACGAGCGTGTAGCGCAGCGTGGGGTCGAGCCCGGCGAAGGCGAACGTGAAGTTCTCGCCGCCGCCCGCACTGCCGAGCGTGTCGACCTTGCCGTCGAACACGGCGTAGGCGTCGGTCCCGCTCACGGCGGTGGCGCCCTGGTTCGTGAAGTGGTCGGCCCAGCCCTGGACGGTGGTGGCCACGGCGACGGATTCGGTCAGGTTCGTCCCCAGCGCGTAGTCCACCAGCGGGCCGGCGGTTGTGAGCCCGTAGGCGGTCCAGGCCGTGTAGCGGGTGATGTTCTGGCTGAGCTGCCCGTCGGCCCAGAGCACGTCGTTGTAGGCGGTGAACAGCAGGACGGGCGCGTCGTTGTCTGCGATGGTGTAGGTGGCGGTCGCGGCGCCGAGCACGGCGTTGGCCGGGTTCGCGAGCTGGACGACGATCGTTTCGTCGGGTTCCTCCAGCACGTCGTCGACCACGGCGAACTGGACGACCCGCGCGGTCTGGCCCGGGCTGAAGGTGAGCGTACCGGCGGCCAGCGCATAGTCCGTGCCGCCGCCGGTCGCCGTGCCGCCGCTCACGCCGTAGTCGACGGTGACGGTGTCGATCGGGACGGGGTTGACCGAGACGATGAGGTCGACCGGGCTGGCCCCTTCGCTTCCGCTCGCCGCGGTGGCGGCAAACCCGACAACGGTTTGCGGGCGGATGGCCCGGAGCATGAGCGCATTGGCGTAGAACTTCGAGTCGTTGTCGGCGAGCGTGAGGACCAGGTCGCCGTCGGGGCCGGGATCGACGTTGGTGTAACGCACGACGTATCCGTTCTCCCGGTTCCAGCCGTTGCAGATCTGGGTCGTGGCGTCGCCGGGCGCGGCGAGCCCGGCGCTGCTTTCGTTGACGAAGTCAACGACGTCGGAGAGCGTGGCCTTCGTGATGCGGGCGGTGTAGTCGGGGTTGTCGCGGTTGCCGAACAGGACGAACTCGTAGCGCAGGCTGGGATCGAGCCCGGCGATGGTGAGCGTGATGTTCGCGCCGTAGCTGATGAGCCCGGCGCAATCGACCTTGCCGTTGAACACGGCGTAGGCGTCGGTCCCGGCCGCGGGGCCGGCGCCCTGGGTCAGGTACGGGCCGCCGCCGCCGTCGTCGAGCGACAGCGTACAGGCGAGCGGATTGCCCGTGTTGGAGTCGACCAGCGGGCCGCCTTCGGAGCGGGTGTAGACGGTGATGTTCGCCGAGAGTTGCGTGTTGGTCCAGCACAGGTCGTTGTAGGCGACGAACAGCTTGTCGTTGTCGGCGATGGTGTAGGTGTGCTGGGCGACGGTGCCCAGCCGCGCGTTGAGCGGGCCGCTCAACGTGACCACGACCGTCTCCGCGCCTTCCTCGGTCTCGTCGTCGGTCACCGAAAACGCGATGGCGCCGCTCGTCTGGCCCGGCGCGAACGTGAGGGTGCCGGCCGGCAGCGTGTAGTCGGTTCCGCCGCCCGTCGCCGAGCCGCCGGTCGCCGCGTAGGCGACCGTCACGGCGTAGGGCGAACTGCCCGTCAACTGCACGGCGAGCTGGACCGGCGTGGCGCCTTCGCTGCCCGCCGAGGCGCCCTCGGCGAAGGCGACCGACGGGGTCTGCTCGTCGAAGAACGCCTGCGCCACGGCGCTCGCGTTCCAGTCCTGCTTGTACGCGCGCGCTCTGACCGTGGCGTCGTCGCTCAGCGTGAACGGCGCGGTATAGCGCGTCGAAGACGGGGTCGGGTCCGCGCCGTTGACCGTGTAGAAGAGCGTGGCGCCGGCCGTTGCCGTGCCGAGCGTGACCTGGACGGCGCCGTAGAACGCGCCGCCGGCCGGTGCGAGGGTAGGGGTGGCGACCGTCTCGCGGTACTTCTCGAATTGGGCGACGGCGATGCCGCTCGGCGAATGGCTCGCTTTGAACGCGCACGCCTTCACTGGCGCGGTGTCGGCGAGCGTGAACGGCCCGGTGTAGGGCGTCGCGGACGGGGTCGGGTCGGCGCCGTTCAGCGTGTAGAAGATCGTGGCGCCTGCCGTCGCGCAGGAGAGCGCGACCTGGACGGAGTTCGTGAACAGGCCGCCGGGCGGGCTGATCGCGGGCGTGGCGACCGCCGGCAGTTCGCTGACCCCGTGCAGCAGCTCGATGTCCATGAACAGGTCGCTGCTGGTCGCGCCGGACTGGTGCAGTTCGACGGCCAGCACGTTGAGACCTTTGGCCAGGAGGCCGGCCTGCGGGGTCAGGTCGAAGGTTTCATAGCCGCTAGCCGTGTGGCTGGCGGCGGCGGTGGCATAGCTGATCGTGCCGGCCGGCATGGCGGCGCGCAGCAGTTCCTGCCCGTTGAGGTAGGCGACGAACCCGTCGTCGTACTTGGCGCGCAGCACCAGGTTCGTCACGTTGCCGGGATCGGCGGCGACGGCGAATGTGCGGCGGAAATAGGTGGTCATGTGCTTGTCGGCCGGGTTCTCGCCGTAGGAGACGGTGGTGTCCAGGTCCGGGTAGGCGCCCGGCTCGGCGTAGCCGAGCGGCGCGTTGCCGTCAGGCCAGGCGCTGTCGTCGTAGCTGCCGGCGGCGGCGCGCCAGGCGGTGCCGAGATCGGCGCCGCGGTCGTGATAGCGCCAGCCGGCCATGGCGGGGACGAGCACTCCGGAGTTGCGCGCGCCGGGCGTGCCGCCCGCCGCGCGGCTCGCCGCCCAGTTGACGGGGTCGTTGCCGTAGGATTCGGGGTCTTGCCGCTCCAGGGACGGCCCGAGCCCGTCGGGGCTTTCGGGCCAGGGGCTGTTGTCGTTGTAGGCGACTCTGTCCACGAGAATGCGGGCGACGCCGAGTTCGTCCGGCGCGTCAGGCCGCCACAGCTTCACGCTCTCCCCGTCGTTATCGAGCCGGCCCCAGAACGGCCCCACGATCTGGACGTCGGCCGCAACGCCGTACAGGGCGCGGAACGCCGCGGCGTTGGTGTCGACCACGAGCAGGTAGCCGCCGGCCGGGATCTCGAGGCCGGGCGCGAAGGTGTAGCTGACCGCGCCGTCGATTTCCCAGGTGTTGGCGGGGTCGTCCGTGTGATAGAGCGGCACGGCGGTGTTGGTCATGTTGTGCAGCTCGATGAACTCGTTGCTGCCGGGCAGCGGGTGATACATCACCTCGTTGATCACGATCGGGCCGACCCGCGGATAGGCGTTGGCCGCGCCGAGCGTGTTGCCGACCGCCTGCGCCACGAAATCGCATTCGCCGTCCGTACGCCGGTAGCGGGCGAACGCCACGCCGTTCGCCGCGCCGCCGAACCGCGCTTCCGCGCGGTAGAGCAGGTTGCTGGCCGCATCCCACTGTGTGAGATACAGCTCGTCGCCGTGCGAGCTCAGCGCGAAGCAGGCGGGATCGTTGGTGTCGGCGTTGAAGGCGTTCTCGTCGAACACGGCGTAGCCGCCGGCGCCCAGGACTGTACCGGCCGGAATGCCGAACTTGCGATAGGCGTTCGCGCTGTCGCTCAGGAACCAGCCGCCGATATCCACGCTGGTGTTGCCGAGATTGCACAGCTCGATCGCATCGACTTCGGGCGGGTCGGTATGCGTGAGCGCCTCGCTGATCACGACGCGGTACGGCTGCCCGTCGCCGTAGCCGGGCGAGCCGCCGATCAGGTTGCTCGCGCGCCAGCTCGCCGGGTCGTCGGGTTCGCCCAACTCGTCGGCCAGCACCAGCGAGAAGCCGGCGCCGTCGGCCTCGGCGGGCCAGGGGCTGTCGTCGTCGTAGCGCACGGCGGTGACGGTGCGCCCCTCGGCGTCGAGCAAGGCGATTCGTTCGCCGCCGTTATCGAGCGCGCCGTCGTACTCGCCAAACACCGGCGTGCCCGGATAGCGCGTCGCGAACGCGGCCGCGTTGCGCGCCAGCACGATGATCTGGCCCGCGTCCAGCTCCGCGCCCGGCGCAAAGGTGTACCGGACGCCCTTGAACCGCATCTGCGACAGGCCGCGCGGGGCGGTGCCGGTGTTTTTCAGCTCGATGAACTCGTAATCGCGCCCGCCGTCCGGGTTGTAGAGCAGCTCCGTGATGCGGATCTTGCTGTAGTGCGCGGTGAAGTTGTAGGTGGCCGCATGCACCGCGCTCCACGTGCCGTTGCTCTTGTAGACGCGCGCCTGTACGTGCGTCGTCTTCGAGAGCGTGACCGGGCCCGTGTATTGCAGGCGGCCGCTCACGCGGCTGCCGCCCGGCGCGCGCGGGTCGCTGCCGTCCAGCATGTAGTAGATCGTGCCGGTGCTGTTCGGGTTCGAGAGCGTGAGCCGGAACCCGCTCGCGATGGCGCCGCCGTGCTGCGTGAAGCCGGGCGGGTCGAGCGAGGGGTAGAGCGGGACGGTGTTATTGCGCAACGCCGCGACGAACACGTTCACGTTGTTGGAGTAGGCCATCATGTTCGAGACCTTGTCGCGCTCGTTGTGGAAGTCGTCCAGGTCGACCGGCGTGCTCTCGAACCCGTCGCCCCAGCGTGCGGACTCGCCCACGAACGCGCTCTCGACGTGATCGCACAGCGTGTGCCAGCGCGCGACGCAGTTGGACAGCGTCAGCGGCGCGTCGTTGAAGCAGTGCTTGTAGACGCGGTCGGCCATGAGCGTGCGGAAATCCGCGTTGTCGTCCAGCGCCCGCCACAGCACGCAGATGTCGTGGCTGCGGTTGCGCACGTAGAAGTCGGGGTGGATCCACGCGCCGCCGTGCGAACGGCCGGTGCCCGTCTCGTCGTAGCTCGAGCCGTTCTTGTCCCAGCAGTCCTCCGCGTCCCAACAGAAATGCATGAACGGTTCCGGCGGCACGTTCAGGTTGTCGCCGTACCAGTTGTTGCCGGGCCAGTCGCCGACGCCGGCGAACCAGTTCACGGCGATGTAGTCGCAGAAATGCGTGACGTCGATGTACGCCTGCATGGCGTTGTAGGTGGCGGCGTTCGCCAGGCCGCCGGCCCGCGCGCGGCTCATCATGCTGAGGTAGCGCGCCGGGTCGCCGCTGACGTCGCCGCCGTGATTGCGCGCGAACCAGTTCTCCTTGTCGCCGCCGAAATAGGCTTCGGCAAAGGCGTCGTCGGGCCGTTCGACCGGGTTGTACAGGCCCCAGTACAGCCCGTTGATGTACAGGTGCACGAACAGGCCGTGCGAGCCGCGGCCCGTGCACGCGATGAAAGTGGACCGGACCCACTCGTCGCGCGTGTAGCAAACGCGCGTCGGCTGGAACCGCATCGAAATCGAGCGGTTGCAGCCGGCCCGCAGCACGATGAGGTCGAACTCGTCGGTCGCCGAATCCGCGTTCAGCGGGGCGTCGGCAAAGAAGTCGCGGCGCAGTTTCGACGGCCCGTAGATGCTCTTGAACAGCAGCCGCAGCGACCGCTTGCGGATGCTCCAGCTGTGCGCCTTGATCCCGCAGTCGACCTGATAGTTCCGGGCCGCGTCGGCGGGGTAGAGCATCTCGATCGAGCACGGGTATTCCGGGCTGCCGCTCGCCTTCGTGGCCTGGTAGACCGCGTCCGCGCTGAACATATGGCTGTTCTGCATCACGATCGAGAGCGACGGCAGCGACTTGAGGTCGTTCTTGATCCGGCCGCTGTAGCGCGGATCATTCACGATCTGCGGGTCCATCTCGTAGTCCGCCGTGATGCCCCGCGCCGTGGCGTCGGGTATCTCGATGTTCGCCCACCAGGTGGGGAAGCCGGGCGGATTGTTGGGCTGCACGAGCACCCCATCCAGGAAGACGTAGGTGTGCGTGTCGACGTTCGTCGGCTCGTAGCCGCCCTTGAACGCCGCCGCGCGCAGGCAGCAGGTTGCCGCGATCTGTACGACGACGTTCGTCCCGCCCGCGGAGCCGGTCGTCGCCGTCGGCGCGCTGCCGTCCGTCGTGTACCGGATCGTGGCGCCCGCCGTCTCGGTGGCGATCGTCACGGCGAACGGCGCGTCGTAGAAGCCGCGGTCCTCACTGAATGTCGTGTCGGCGACCCGCTGAAAGGAAAGCAGCTCCACGTCCAGCTTGAAGTCCGTGCTGTCCGCGCCGGCATTGAAGCCCTGAACCGCCACGACGTTGTCGCCCGGCTCCAGGTAGTCGGCCGGATCGGCCAGATCGTAGCCCTCGTACACGCCCGCCTCGTGGCCGGCCGAGGCAATCGAGGTGAACAACGGCTCGCCGTCCGGGCCGTTCACCTCCAGGACCTTCTGCCGGTTGATCCAGACGATGAACCCGTCGTCGAAATCCGCGTTCACGCGCAGGTTCGTGATGCTGGCCGGGTCGGCCACGGTGAAGGTCTTGCGCAGGAACACGGTCGTGTAGCTGCCGGCCATGTCGGTGAGCACCGTGTTGCACGACGGCGCTTCGTGCGCTTCAGGCCCGTAGCCGAACGGCGCCTGGCCGGCCGCCCACGACGCGTCGTCAAAATCGTACACGCGCCACGCTTCGCGCACCGCCGCCGGTTCGACCGTGCCTTTGTGGTATCGCCAACTGCTCCCGCGCGCAATCAGCGTCGCGCCATGGCTGGCAACGGGCAGCCCTCCCATCAGCACCGCGAACGCCAGCCGTGGGATCGACCCGAACCGGCATCGGGCGGGCCGAGCTCGGAAATCCGTGCCGGCCCGCTTGCAGAGCATGCAGGATTGAAAGTGCCAGGCCATCCAGTTGCCCCTTATTGCCTGTTCGGAACAGCAAGAATCGGGCCAACACCCCGCCGTTTCGCTCCGATTTGTCGCCTATCCGGCCGGCTTTTTCACATTTCCGGCTCTTTCCGCTTACGCGGCCGGTTTTCCTTACGGAAAGGCCATGCTCCACGCGCGCAACTCCAGCCGGATTTCTCACCTCTGCGATGTCAGTTTTGAGAATTCGCGAAAGGATCGGCCTGCAGCAGATCCAGATGCCGGGGTAAATATGCAACATGTTGTGTATGCGCGGCGTGGTCCTGGTAGATATTCCCTCGAATCCTTGGCTCCCGGGGAGGCCCACGGGGACAGGCATCTAGGCCTCACGGGGACGGGCACCTAGGCCTCCCGCGCCTGCCTGGGAGGGCTACGGGGCAATGCAGGGGGTCGGGGACAGGCGGGGCCTGGGGCGGGGGCCGGGGACGGCCGGGGACAGGCACCCGCGGGTCATCGGGTCACCGGGTCACGGGGGTCACGGGGAGGCTCACGGGGCGGCCACCCACGCTCGGCCTCAGCTCACGGGAGGCCCCAGGGGGACGGGGAGGGGGACGGGGACAGACGCAGCGCCCAGTCCCCACCCAACGGGGACACCCACGGCCCTCTGGGGACAGGCCTCTGGGGACAGGCACCCAGTGTCCACGGGGACAGGCACCTGCGCCTCGGGGACACCTACGCCTCCTCGGGGACAGGCACCTACGCCTCCCGCGCCTGCCTGGGAGGGCTACGGGGCAATGCAGGGGGTCGGGGACAGGCGGGGCCTGGGACGGGGCCGGGGACAGGCACCCGCGGGTCAGGCATCCACAGGTCATCGGGTCACCGGGTCACGGGAGGCACGGGGGGGCACGGGGAGGCTCATCATGCGGGGACAGGTACCCACGCTACCCACGCTAGGCCTCAGCTCACGAGAGGCCCCCAGGGGACGGGCACCGACGCAGCGGGGACAGACGCCACGCGACGGAGGGACGCGACCTGGGGACAGGCGCGACCTGGGGACAGGCACCCATGTCGACCCATGTCGCCCACGCTCCGCCGGTCGGCCACGGGCGGATCCGGCGATGGCGGAGCGCTCTGAATCGCAGAATCCGCAATCCCCGCTTGACACTCCGGAAAGCACTAGCTATAGTGGTGACGGTGAGGAGGGGGTGGCGTCTGTGTGTAGTACGTGCGTGGGTGGGTTCTGCCTCGCCGCCACAATCATTAAGTCAAGAACGGACTGGAGGTCTGTTACGATGAAGCGGGGTGATTCTTGGATTCTCGGGGTCGGTAGCCTCTTCGTCTTCTTCCTGGTGCTGCCTTGCCGGGCCGGTTTCGTGGCGTACAACGATCTGGCCTGGACGACTGGCCAACTCAACGACAACATCACGCACTACAGTCGTACCGAGAGCGGCGTTCTGACCGACTACGTCACGGGCAGCGCGACGCCCGTGACGCTGACGATCAACAGCGGCGGCGGCGGCCCGAACATGACGCAGGGGACCAATGCCGTCTCGGGCACGGACGCGTACAACGTGTTCAATGGCATCGTGGATTGCGTGGGGCTCATCAGCTACAGCGACACGGCCACCAACCTGACGCTCATGTTTACGGGCATGAACGCGGCTCTACCGTACGAAGTGGTGATCTATGGCGACAGGGACGTGCCCGACTATGGCGTTCCGGAGACGCAGCGAGTGACGCGAGTCGAGATCTCGGATGTCGACTCGTTTCGCAACGACAGCACGCCGGGGGCCGACTTCAGCGGTGCGGGCGACTCCTCTACCGTCATCACCAACGGCTACAACAACCAGTCGGGGTTCGTGGCGCGTTTCTCCGGCGTCAGCCCCGGGGACGACGGCGATATGCTCATCAGCGTGACGGACGCCGGTTCCCCTGAGGGGGTGCGCTTCTACGTCAACGCGGTGATGCTGAAGGAGGTGGACATCACCACGGCGCTGCAGCCCAAGGACCTGCGCATTACGGAAGTGATGTATCACTATCCGGCAGTCACGGAAGAGGAAGGCGACAAGCACGACTTCATTGAGCTGCGCAACGTGGGCACGACGAACCTGGATCTGAGCGGGATGTGGCTGAACGGCGTGGACTACGTCTTCCCGTACGGGGGCAGTTCCGTTCTGACGGGCGGTCAGTACTACGTGATCGTGCCCGGCACGAACAAATTCTGGGATACGTACGGCCACACGAATTACAACGACGTCTACGGCGGGCGGCTGAAGGACACGGCCGAGACGATCAGCGTCCGTTATGTGGTGGCGGGCGAGACGAACAATCTGGTGTCGGTCGCCCTCAACGACTCCACGACGGAGGGCTGGCCGCAGAAGCCGGACGGGCGCGGGTATTCGATCGTGCTGATCGACCCGGACCGTGACGACGACGACCCGGCGAACTGGCGGGCGAGCACGGTGGCGAACGGCACGCCGGGCTGGGAGGATTCCGAGCCGGCGCTGCCGTCGGTCGTGATCAACGAGATCATGGCGACGAACGTTTCCACGATCGCCAAGAGCGGGACGAACGGGATCGACTGGGTGGAGCTGTACAACCGAACGAACTCCATCGTGGACCTCTCGGGCTGGCGCCTGACGGACGGGAACAGCGCCTGGATCATCCCCGCGGGCCTGTCGATTGCGGCCTACTCGAACATGCTGATCTGGTGCGATGACCCCGCGACCACGAACATCGTGGCGGGCGACCACCTGAACACGGGCTTTCAGCTCGGCGCGCTGGGCGACGCGGTGTACCTGTTCGACGCCGAGACGAACCGGGTGGACGCGGTCAGTTTCGGGATCCAGGTGCCGGACATGTCGCTGGGGCGCGTGGCGGACGGCACGACGAACTGGACGGCGAACGCGCCGACGCCGGGCGCCGCGAACGTGGCGACGAACATGGGCACGCTTCTGGACCTGCGCATCAACGAGTGGGTGGCCAACCCGATCGTCTACACCTACGACTGGCTCGAGCTGTACAACAGCAACCCGACCAGCGCGGTGTCGTTGTACGGGCTGTGGGTCTCGTCGAGCGGGGCCGACTTCGCCGACAAGATGACCTACCCGCACTCGTTTGTGGCGCCGGCCAGTTTTGTGCAGCTTGTGCGCGACGGCAACGACAATGCGGACAGCCTGGAAGTGCCGTTTAGCGGCAGCGGCGGGTCCATCGGCCTGCAGAGCGAGGCGGGCGCCTGGGTCGACGTGGTGAGCTACTCCGCGATGGAGGCGGACTACTCCATGGGCCGCCTGCCCGACGGCAGCCCGAACATCGTCACGTTCGCGAAGACGGCGACGGGCGACGAGACTACGCCCGGCCGCTCGAACCTGCAGCCCGAGTACTACGGGCCGATCCTGAACGAGATCCTGGCCTGGAACCGCAACGCGGTGAGCAACAGCGTGGGCCTGTTCCTGGACTGGGTGGAGATCTACAATCCGGGCACGAACTTCGATCTCGCCGGCATGGGCCTGACGGACAACGAGGACCGCCCGTCGAAATGGGTGTTCCCGGCGGGCACGGTGCTGAACTCGAACAACTACCTGCGCGTCTGGTGCGACGACACCAAGCCGGGCTCCACCACGTACGGGGCCGACATGAACACCGGTTACGCCCTGTCCGCACTGGGCGACGAGATGCACCTGATGAAATGGTTCCCGGAAAGCGGCGGGTTCTATGCGGTGGATTCCGTCCGGTTCGGGCCCCAGGTCATGGACGGGTCCATCGGGCGGGTCGGCGGCGAGTGGAAACTGTTGGCCTCACCGACGACAGGTGCGGCGAACAGCGCGGCGGCGACGCTCGGCGCACCGAGCAGCCTGATGTTCAACGAGTGGTTCGTGGATGCGGGTGCGGGCGCTTGGGACGACTGGTTCGAGCTGTACAACCCGGCCACGCAGCCGATCGAGCTGGCCGGCCTGTACGTGAGCGATACGGCGCTCGTGCCCTACAAGCACCGGATCGCCGAGCTGTGCTTCATCGGCACGAACGGCTACGTGCGGTTTTGGGCGGACAGCAACCCCGATGCCGGGCCGGACCACGTGGATTTCGGGCTCGGCGAACTCGAGGAACTCGTGCTCAGCGACACGGCCACCAACCGGATCGGGCACCTCAACGACGATCATCTCCGCTACGACGGGCAGAACGCCTACGTGAAAGGGCGGTTCCCGGACGGCGGATCGACGAACAACCTGATCGTGTTCGGCTACCCGAAGAACCCGGGCTTCGACGACACGCCGAGCCCGGGCCAGAGCAACTACCGCCTGATCGACACCGTGGTGGTGAATGAAGTCCTCACGCACACCGACCTGCCGCTGGAAGACGCGATCGAGCTGTACAACTGCGGCTCGACCAACGTCAACATCGGCGGGTGGTTCCTGAGCGAGAACCGCGACGTGCTGAAGATGTACCGGATCCCGACCGGCACGATCGTCACGGCGGGCAACTACGCCGTCTTCTACGAGACCGACTTCTTCGAGAACAATACGCTCATGCCGTTCCAGCTCGACTCCGCGCTGGGCGACGAGGTCTACCTCTCCGAGGCCGATCCGACGACGGAACAGCTCACGGGCTACATGACCTTCGCGGAGTTCGGGCCGGAGACGAATGCGGTTTCGATCGGCCGGCACGTGACGGTGATCACGCTGGGCGAGTACGACGTGCGCTCGAACGTGCACTACGTGGCCATGAGCAGCCGCACCTTCGGCGCGGCGAACGCGTACCCGAAGATCGGCTCGGTCGTGATCAGCGAAATCATGTACAACCCGCCCAGCAACGGGGTCGAATATGTCGAGCTGCACAACCGGACCGGGTCCGACTTTAACCTCTACAGCGTCAGCAACGACGTGTGGTGGATCGAGGACGCGGACAGCGTCCTGTTCACCTTCCCGCCGGGCGTGAAGGTGCCGGCCAACGGCTACCTGCTGGTGGTGAATACGGCCGACACGAACCAGTTCCGGACCGACTACAACGTGGACGCCGCCGTACCGATCTACGGCCCGTTCGGCGAGACGGTCAACCTGGGCAACGACCGCGATACGGTCGCGCTGTACATGCCCGACATCCCGCAGCGGCCCACCGACCCGGACCCGGGCTACGTGCCGCAAGTGCTCGTCGAGCAGGTCGACTACGACGACGGCAATCCCGACGTGCCGATGGGCGAGCAGGAACGGCTCTGGCGCAACCTGCGCTGGGCGGACGGGGAGGGCCCGTCGCTTGAGCGCAAGACGGCCTCCGAGTACGGCAACGACCCGGCCAACTGGGTCGACTGGTCCACCAACGGCACGCCGGGCGCGGCCAGCATGACGGACGATTCGCGCGACTACGACGCGGACGGCATGTCGGACATCTGGGAGCGCTACCATTTCGAGACGAACTGGATCTACGTGACGCCCGGCGGCGACGACGAGGACTCGCCCGACGGCATGAGCAACGCGCTGGAGTTCGTGATCGGCAGCGACCCCCGCGCACGCGAGGACGACGACGACGGCGACGGCATTGTCGACGTGCTCGAGATGATCGATGTGGCGTTCGACGGTTCCGACGTCGTCGTGAAACTGAATACGGTCGGCGCCTCCGGGCCGGGCTACGAGAACTACAATCGCATGTACTCGATCGAGTACCTGACCGATCCGCGTTCCGATTACCAGTGGGAGGGGGTGCCCGGCTTTACCAACCTGATCGCACAGGACGGGGTCTTTACCGCCACCCAGTTCCAGGCGCACGGCGTCGATATCGTGAGCCGGTTCGATTCCTTCTGGCGGTACGAAGACAGTGGAACGGACCTGGGCTCGGGCTGGCGCGCGACGAACTACACCGATTCGGGCTGGGGCTGGGGCATGGGGCTGCACGCGTTCCCGCCGGAGGAGTCGACGGTCGAGCCGATCGGGTCGGTGCTTTCGACCAACGTGCACTGGACCTACTACTTCCGGCGCCAGTTCGACTTCGCAGGCAGCACCAATGGGGTGAGCCTGAAGCTGTGGCACTATGTCGACGACGGGGCCGTCTTCTACCTGAACAACCAGGAGATCCATCGCTACCTGATGCCGGGCGGCGGCATATCCTACAGCACGCCAGCGACTGTCACGACAAACGCGGTACTCTACGGACCCGTGGATGTGCCGGTTTCGTACCTGCGGGAAGGGCTGAACTTCCTCGCGGCCGAAGTGCACCAGAGCGGGACCAACAGTTCCGACGTCGTGTTCGGGATGCGGATCGAGGCTCTCAACGCGGAGCAGGGCGCCAAAGCCTACCGCTGCAAGGTGTGGCTGGAACCGAAGTAGAGGCGGTTCGAGCGAGTGTCCGGTGCCGGATGCCGGCTAATCTGTTGCCATTCGTCGGCACAGCCTCGTCCTCCAGACATATTCAATATGTTGTGTCGACTGGAGGGCGAACCTGTGGTGAGCCGCACTCAACGCGCACGTTGAGCCTGTCGAAAAACCCCCGGGTGAAGGGCCGGGGTGGAACCCAGCCCTCCAAAAAAACTCAACATGTGAGGCCCTTGGAGGGCGCGGCCTGCCTCGCCGACCTGTCTCGCCATAGCCCGAAAGGGCGACGGCGGAAGCTTCCGGGCGAAGGCAGGTTCCACCCGCGCGGGGTTTTCGACAGACACGTTGCCCTGGTTTTGAGACGCCCTCAAGACGCTTGCCCTTGTTTCCCCGCGTTCCGCCTGCAGGTTGACGATTTTCTCATCCATCCTCTGCGCGCCGAACAGCGCTTTCCACAGGGCTTGCGACGGTTGGCCACGGCGGGCGAATCACCGTCGGGTGACGGCAACGGCAGACGCGCTGGCGGGCCCCTCACTTCAGCGCCCGGAGGAACTCCTCGAGCGAGCCGCCGATCGCCTCTTCGAGCCGGATAACGGCTTCGCGATAGGCGAAGGCGGTTTCGAGCGCCGAATCTTCGGCGCGGATCAGTTCCTCGCGCAGGCGCATGGCGTCTTCGAGGAAGGGGACAAGAACCTTGCCCTGCTCGTCGGTGAACTGCCGGAGCAGTTCCTTCATTTCCGCGACGAGCGGATCGGCGTCGGCCGCGTACCGGGTCATGTTCTGCTGGGCGCTTCTCAGCGCGTCGACGGCGTTGCGCACCTGGAGGACGACGCTTTTCTCGACTTCGGCAACCTGAACGGCGTACTGGCCGTACTCCGTCGCGCGGCGTTGCCTGAGCGCGGCGGGCAACGAGAAGAGCGGGATCTGGACGCGGGCGTCGAGCCGCCATTCGACTGACGTTTCGGTGTCGAATGTCGTCGGCGGGCTGGGGTCGGCATAGCGCGAGCCGTCGGCCGCGCGCCACCGGAGGTCGGTCTCGTCCTCGGTCGTGGCTTCGGACAGGGAGCCCTGGAGATACGCGAACCAGGGGATGGCCTGGGAACGGACTTCGGCGAGCCGGCCGCGCGCGGCCATTTCCTGCGCGCGCAGCGCCTCGATGTCGGCCCGCCGGCTGAGCGCGAAGCGCTCGAGTCGCTCCATGTCGATCTTCTCGATGTCTATGGCCGCCGGCACGGCCTCACGGTGCCGGATACGCAGATCCGCCGCCCGCATGCCGACATAGGAAGCGATGGCCTCGCGTGCCGTCTCCACATCGCCTTCGCGGTCGGCCAGGCGGCGCAGGACGCCGTGATAGCGGCGCGCGGCGGTGGCGACGTCGGTCGTCTGCTTCGCGCGCTTGGCCGGGCTGGCCTGGATCTTCGTCTCCTCGTACAGCTCGCGGCTGAGTTTCAGCCGGGTACGGATGGTGACCAGTTCGCGTTCCGCCCACTGCATCTCGTTGAACAGCCGCTTCACGTCGGAGGCGATCCGCCATTCCGCGGCGCGCAGGGTCGCGGCGGCCGCGCGGACCGTTGCGTCGCCGGACATGGCCGCCGCCCGCATGACGAAGGGGTTGGGCGGGAACAGGCGCAGGGCGACCTCGTAGCCGTGGTCTGACGAGGTCGCGGCCTCGAGCGTGTTCGTCACGTAGCCCGTCACCAGCGGCGGAAGCCCGACGCCGCGGTCGACACCGACCGGGAAGATCCCCGTACGCTCCGTGTCGGTGCCGCCCTGCCCGTAGGAGAAGCGCAGCTCCGGGTCGCGCAGGGCCAGGGCGGCCCGGCGTTCTTCGATGGCGACGCACACGGCGGCCCGCAGCGCGGCGAGTTCCGGGCTGTGCCGGAGCGCGAGCGCGACGGCCGTCTCCACGTCGAGCGTCACCGGTTGGTCCGTTTCGGCGGCCGGTACGGCCTCCTCGTGCCCGTTCCCGGTCGGTTCGGCCGCCGGTTGCCCGGCCGCGCTCGAATCCTCGGCGGGGGCGACGGCGGGCTTCTCGCCGGCGGGCGGCAAGGGCTTCCGCGGCGTTGCGCATCCGTTCAGGGCGGCGACGAGGAGGAAGACGAGCGGGATGCGGGCGCGAGCGGCGGCGGACGGGCCTTTCATACCTGTTTAGCTCCCCGGCTGATTCTCGGTTCTAGTGGGTTTGTCCGAATCCGAGCCGCCAAAGAACCTGCTGAACAGCGGCACCACGAGCCGGATCTGGACGGTTTCGCCAGGCAGAAATTCGTTGGTGGGCTCCTTCAGCCGCAGGTGCAGGCGCCGTCCGCGCATGACCTGGCCGGGAATGGGGCTGACCCTCGTGGGCAGCCCCAGCACCTCGGGTTCGATAACCGTCACGGTGGCCTCGAGCACCTGGCCGCGGCCCGAACGGCGGTTGATGTAAGCGGTTGAGCCGGGCATGACGTCGTGGGCGTTGGACTCCGGGATGAACCCGCGGATCTCCAGCGCGTTCGTTTCGATAACCCGGACGACCGGTTCGGCGGGGACGACGACGTCGCCGGGGTCCTTGAGAATCTGCGAAACGCGACCGGGGCGCCGGGCGCGCACCGTGTACTGCTCCCGGCGCAATTCGAGCAGGGCAAGCTGGTTGGAGATCGCTTCCAAGTGCAGTTCGGTCTTTCGCTGGAGGGCGGTCCGAGTCTGGGGCTCGGTCTCGCTTCGGGCGCTGAGCCATTCGTGGAACAGAGCCTGACGCGCCTTGGCCTGGTCCCGCGCGTTGCGGTGCGCGTCGATAAGGGCCGGATAGCGTTTCAGCCCTTCGGACAGCGCTTTGTAGCGGGCGACGACCAAGGCGACGTCGAAGGGGACCGTATTCTGGTCCACGTCCTGTTGCAGCTTGCCGACCTGGCCCTTGAGGTACTCGTACTCCGCCTGGTCCCGGCTCTGATTGGCCGTCTCGAGCAGGAGCTGGTTCTCGGCGTCGGTCACGGCGACGCCGTGCTCCATGTTCAGTTCGAGGATGGCCTCGTGATAGTCGTCCATGCTGTCGCGCGCCTCGACGTAGAGCGCGCGCTGCACGGCGATTTCCGCGTCCAGCAGGGCCGTGTCGAACCGGCACAGGACCTGGCCTTCGGTCACATCCTGGCCGGCCGCGACCTCGATGGCCATCAGCCTGGACTCTTCGAGCGGGGCGTAATCGTCGCTGACGGTGTCGACGACCCCGATCATCGTGCCGAACCGGCCGCCGAAGAAGAAGAAAAAGAAGGCGAGGACCAGTGCGACGAGCCACACCAGGAACGGCCACTTGACCTTCATGCGGCTCCACCAGACGGCGGGGTGGCGCGGCAATCGGGCGCGCCTGTAGCGTTTCGGCGGAGAATTCTGGTTGTCATGAGTGTTTTCGTTCATCAGATTTCAACCGTAGAGCGTTGCATCAGCAGGTTTGTGTCTGAAACATCCTCGATCGCGTGCAGCCCCTCCAGCAGATCGGTCTGGTACGACGGATCGATCAGGCGGATCTGGTAGGAGTGTTCGATGACGTCGCCCTGGACCGCTTCGCGCATGGCAATGAGCTGATACGCGGAGCAGTAGTGCTGGAGCACCTCGCGGACCTTCTCTTCGCCTGGCGAGTCGGGCGGCATCATGAAGCGGAGCAGGCCTTCATATTCGCGCCGAGAGGCGAACGGCGACCAGTGCAGGTACAGGGCGGCGAGGCAGAACACGATCGTGCCGAGGATCGACACGGTGAAGACGGCGGCCCCGGCGGCGATCCCGATGGCGATGGTGGCGAACAGGAAGATGATGTCGCGCGGGTCGCGGATCGGCGTTCGGAAGCGGATGATGGCCAGCGTGCCCAGAATGCCGAGCCCGCGGGCGAGGTTGTTGCCGATCGCCATGATCAGGATGCAGGCGACCATGCCGGCCAGCACCAGCGTGTGCACAAAGGAACGCGAGTACGAGAGGCCCGTGTAGGTCCACTGATAGACCGTGGCGATCATCATGTCCAGCACGAAACAGGCGAAGACCGCGCACAGGATCTGCTGTACGCCCAGAATGCGAGCCGGCCCGAAGACAGTGAGGAATTCTTCCATAATCGTGCACCCTACGTGTTGAGCAATTCGAAGGCGTACACCGGCGCGTGCGGCGTACCCCGGAATATCGACTCCAACCAGACCGCGGTAGAATACTTGCAGTTGCCCGTCCTGACAAGGTTCAATTCACGCGTCAGATCGATCATCCACAGCGGCGCGTCGTTCAGCGTCTTCAACTCCAGAACGACGCTGGAGAACGGGTACTGCTTGTTCTGTGCCAGCTCCGTGTCCATCGAGCGCCAGCGCCCGTTGCGGCCCCAGGACGTCCAGTCGGTGGCCGGCTGGTACAGGAGGTTGCGGTCCACGGTGACCCGCGCGTAGTGGTCGATCATGCCCATGTAGCTCTCGCGCGTGTAGCGCAGCCATACGATCGGCTGCGCGTGGGTCTCGCGCACGAGACGCACGAACTCCAGAAAGCTGTGTACCTCCTTCTCCGACTTGAAGGGGACCTTGACGCGCGGGTTGAACACCAGCGACTTGCTCCACGCGTCCGGCGGAACGGCCACGCGGCTCTTGACGATGACGCCCTTGATCTTGCGCTTGACTTCCAGGTAGACGGGGCTGTTGCCGTCCGTGCCGTAGGTGCGAACCCGAAGCTTGAACCGGTTGAGGGCTTCGTGTTCCTTCATGTAATGCAGCGCCAGCGTCGGGGTGTCAAGCTGCAGGGTGGTGATCACGTACTCGGGCGGCGTCCCGCGCGTGTGTGGGTCGGGAATGCAGAAGGGGCGGATGAATTCGCGAATGGATGGAACCATGGAACTGGGAATGAGATACTTCGCCTCATGGCGTTCCAGGAGGATGTTCTTTCCAGCCCAACGGTCCTTGACCGATTTTGTGCTCTCTTGAGTTCTCATCTGTAGGTTGTCACTTAACTGCCGTGCATCCGACCGGTTAAACGCGCCGCTAACTGCGTCACAACAGCCGGGATCGGCACCCGGATTTCAGGCAGACGCGTGTCCGCCGGAAAGCCAACCCCAGACGGCCCGAACTCGCCTTCGGGCCATCGATGGGTACAGAGTATGCGTTTCCCTTGTTACGGTTTTGTTACGGTTTTGTTATTGTTTGGTGAGGATTCACGGGGCCGGTTGGAGGCGGAGGTCGGCTATCTTCTCGGGCCCGAAGCGTGCCTGGATGTTGCGGAGCATTTCACGCTGTCCGTAGCGGCGCAGTTCGTTGAGCCAGACGGCGCTGTCGACGAAGACAACGAGCGTGCTGCCCACGATACGGCCGGGCTGCGTGTGGGCCGCGACGGGTTCTCCCACCAGCGTGGGCCACTCGTTCTCGAGCTGGGTGAGCCAGACCTGCCGGTCGAGCCCGAGGCGTTTGAGGACGAGCGGAATGACCTCGCCAAGCGGGCAGGCGGCGTCGGGGGGCGGCGGACGCGTTTCCGGAAGCTGAAACCGCTCCCGCTGCACTTCCCACTGCCCGGGGTTGAATTTCGGCGGCTTGCGCATGGCGGGGTCTCATACCGTGAAACGCGCCGGGGCGTTGCCCTGCCCGGCAACGGCCTGGCGGCGCGGGCCTACTCTTTCTCCGGAGGGAGCTTCCGGTAGAGCGTGGCCAGGCTGATCTTGAGGACCTTGGCGGCTTTCTCCTTGTCGCCGCCGGTATGGTCCAGCACCTGGTTCAGATACTCGGTTTCCTTGTAGCGGAGGAAGGCCTTGAGCGACTTGCCGCGGTAGCCTTCGCCGGGTGCCCCGGCCGCGGGGGCGCCGGCCGACATGTCCACCGCGTTCACGATCTTCGGCGGCAGGGCGTCGGGCGTGATCTTGTTGTCCTTCGCGAACATCAGCGCGTGTTTGAGCGCGTTCTGGAGTTCACGCACGTTGCCCGGCCAGCTGTAGTTCTCGAGAATGTCCCGCACGTCCGGTTCCAGCGCCGGCAGGTTCTCCTTGTCCGCGACCTCCTGCCGGAGCACCTGGTAGGCGATGGGCAGGATGTCCTCCCGGCGTTCCCGCAGCGGCTTGATTTCGATGGGGATCACGCTGAGCCGGTAGTACAGGTCCTCCCGGAAGGTGCCCTGGTCGATCAGCGTGCGCAGGTCGCTGTTCGTCGCCGCCAGCACGCGGGAGTCCACGGGAATGTTCTCGTTGCTGCCCACGCGGCGCACCTCTTTCTCCTGCAGCACGCGCAGCAGCTTGCCTTGAATGCTCAGCGGCGTCGAGCCCACTTCGTCCAGGAAGATCGTGCCCCCGTTGGCCGCCTCGAACAG
>JAFGHX010000333.1 GCA_016929905.1 Kiritimatiellia bacterium | reverse complement strand
GGCCGGGCTTGAGGTCGTGCTGGCCGCCGAGTCGGGCCGGGAGGTGACGGTCGACTACAGCGCGACGGGCGGGACGGCCTCGAACACGGTGGACTACGCGCTGGCGGGCGGTACGCTGACTTTCAGTGCGGGTCAGACGAACCAGACGATCGCGCTGGCGATCGGCAACGACGGGCTCGACGAGGAGGACGAGACGGTCGAGGTGACGCTGAGCGGCGCGGTGAACGCCACCGTCGGCACGAGCGCGGTTCATACGTATACGATCACCGACGACGACGCCCAGCCGTCCGTCTTTCTCGAGCTGGCGGGCAGCCCGCTGGCGGAGAACGGCGGGGTGGCGGCCGTCACCGCGTACCTGGCGGCGGAATCCGGGCGGGATGTTACCGTCAGCCTGGTTCTGTCCGGCACGGCGACACAGGGGGCCGACTACTCGGTTTCCGGCACGAACATCGTGCTCGCCGCCGGGGTGACGAACGCCGCCGTCACGCTCACGGCTCTGGACGACGCGCTCGATGAGGACAACGAAACCGTTATCGTGGATATCGACGCCGTCGTCAATGCCACGGAGGGCGCGCCGAACTGGGTGCAGGGCACGATTACCGACGACGACGCCGGTCCCGTCTTGGTATTCGTGCTGACGTCGTCCAGCGGCGCCGAATCCATCTCGCCCGTCGCGCTGGACGCGGTGCTCGGCGCCGAATCGGGCAAGGAGATCACGGTCGACTACAGCGCCACCGGGGGCACCGCCGCGGGGGCGGGGGAGGACTACACGCTGGAGGCTGGCACGTTGACGTTCAGTCCGGGCCAGACGAACGCGGCGATCAGCGTGTTCATTACCAACGACTCGCTCAATGAGGATGCCGAGACGGTCGAAATCACGCTCAGCGGCGCCGTCAATGCGAGCCTCGGCGCCAATAAGGTGCATACGTATACGATTACCGACGACGATGCGCTGCCGAGCGTGAGCCTGGGCCTGGCGGGCAGCCCGTTGGCGGAGAACGGCGGGGCGGCGACCGTTACCGCCTACCTGTCCGCGACGTCCGGCAAGGAGGTAACCGTCTGCCTGGTGCTTTCCGGCAGTGCGGCCGAAGGCAGCGACTACACCGTCACGGCCACGAACATCGTGCTCGCGGCCGGGACGACGAACGGATCCGTCACGCTCACGGGCGTGAACGACGCGCTGGATGAGGAAGACGAGACCGTTGTCGCGGATATCGATGCGGTGGTGAACGGCACGGAGGGCACGCCGAACCAGGTGACGGCTACCGTTGCCGACGATGACCCGTCCCCGTCGGTCACGCTCGGGTTGAGCGGCAGTCCGCTGGCCGAGAACGGCGGTGTGGCCACCCTCACCGCGTTCCTCTCGGCCGTGTCGGCCCGGGACGTTACCGTCTATCTGGTGTTCTCGGGTTCGGCCGGCCAGGGCGGGGACTACACGGTGTCGGCGACCAATCTCGTGATCAGCGCCGGCCTGACGAACGGATCCGTGACGATCACCGGCGTGGACGACTCGGCCGACGACAATGACGAGACCGTTGTCGCCGATATCGACAGCCTCGTGAACGGGACCGAGGGCAGCCTGAACCAGGTGACGGCGACGATCACCGACGACGACGTGCCGATCCAGGTCGTCTCCCCGTACGGGACGGGGTCGCCCGCCGTCGGCGCGCATACCTATGTCGTGAACACGTCGCTGAGCTGCCAGATTGTCGATTCACCCGTTGTCGCCGGCAGTACGCGCTATGTCTGCATTGGGTGGACCGGCGCCGGCAGTGTGCCGGGCAGCGGCTCGGGGACGAGCACCGGGCCGTTCACCCTTGCGACCGACTCCTCCGTCACGTGGAACTGGCGCACGGACTACTGGCTGGATACGACGGCCGGCGCGAACGGCAGCGTGGACGTGGGCGACGGCTGGTATACCAACGGCGCCAGCGTCACCATCCAGGCCAACGCCGATGCCGGCTACCACTTCGACACCTGGAGCGGCAATGTGCCGGGCGGCGTGAAGACCAATAACCCGGTGACCCTTACCATGGACCAGGCTCGCGCGGTTACGGCCAATTTCGCCGTCGATACCGGGTCGCTGACCGTGTCGATTCGGCCGGCGGCCGCTAACGCGGACGGCGCCCAGTGGCGCGTGACAAGCGGCCTCGATACCGGGTGGCATTCGAGCGGCGCCACGATCAGCGTGACCGGCGGCACCTACACGGTGACGTTCGCCGATATCCTCGACTGGCGGCGGCCCGACGACCTCACCGGCGTGGCCGTGACCAACTGGCAGAGCACCGCGCGGTACGCCAGCTACATGGTCTGCGTGCCCGGCGGCACCTATGAGATGGGCCGCTATCTCTCCACCGCCGGCTATACCGTCACCGTCAGTTCCTTCTATATGGATGTGCATGAGGTCACCGTGAGGGACTATCGCCGGTTCTGCGAGGCGACGGGGCAGGGCATGCCCGCCCAGCCCTGGTCCGGCGAAGATAGACCGGTCGTCAATGTTACGTGGACCAATGCCGCCTCGTACGCCGCTTGGGCCGGCAAACGCCTGCCGACCGAGGCCGAGTGGGAATACGCGACGCGCGGCGGACTGCGCTATGCCGTCTACCCGTGGGGCAACTCCATCACCTCGACCAACGCGAACTACGACTACTACGTCGGCCAGACCACCAATGTCTGCGCCTACCTCCCGAACGATTACGGCCTCTACGATACCGGCGGCAACGTGTGGGAGTGGTGCCAGGACTGGTACACCAACCAGTTGAGCAGTGGCGTCACCAACCCCGTCGGCCCCGCGACCGGGACTTTCCGCTGCATGCGGGGCGGATCCTGGTACACATCGGCTTCGTGGCTGCGATGTGACCGGCGGTACTACGAGTACCCGACCTCCAGCTATGACGAACTGGGATTCCGCTGCGCCGTTTCCGCCGGCTCCGGCGGCGGGACAGATACCGATGGCGACGGCATGCCGGACTGGTGGGAAACGCTCTACTTCGGCGGCGCCACCAACGGGGACGCCAGTGCCGATAGCGACGGCGACGGCCTGCTCAACGACCAGGAGTACGTCTGCGGAACCGACCCCACCAACCAGGACTCCGTATTTGCTATCGGTGAGATCACCTTCAACTCGAGCGACGATATCCTCGTGAGCTGGCCCAGCGTCACAAGCCGCCTCTACGAGGTGGAACGCTCCACCAACCTCGCCGATGGATTCGCGCCACACGACACCAACGTGCCGTGTACCCCGCCGATGAATACCTACACCGATAACGTCAGTGGCGTCGGCCCCTACTTCTACCGCGTGAAGGTCAAACTCGCACAGTAGACCCCTCTCGCATCCTTCAATCCTCGAACGCTCAACTCCTCCCTGTTTTTTGCATTTTGATTTCTCACTTTCTAAAAAATGAGAGAAATTGGGCGGTGAGAATATTTGGCCGGATGCGAAAAAAACACAATATATATGGTTTTTCGAAAAATCTTCCCCGTTGTAGGATCAACGAAAGGACGTTGGTACGATTTGTGCTCATAGAAGTTAAAAGGGCCCGATAGGGGCGGGCCAGGTGAACGAGTTAACTGCCGCTTCAGCGGGACTTGACGAAAAACGCTGCGTTTCCGCCAGTTCCGCGAAGAGACAAGAACGAGGTGGCGACATAATCCTTACGCAGCATGGGCGGCGGGAAATGAAGGCACAACAAGCAAGATTCCTGGCGATTCTCATGGTATTGGCGGTGGGAACGGTTCTGGCTGCGGACCCGATTGGCCGCGTCGTGGCCGTGCAGGGCACGGCAAAGGCGACGGGTGCTGACGGGGCGGAGCGCGTGCTGGAGCTGAAATCCCCCATCTTCCTTAACGACAAGGTTGTTACGGAGGGGAAATCCAAGCTGCAGATCATGTTCGACGATGAGTCGCTCCTGTCCCAGGGGCCGCGGAGCGAAATGGTCATCGACGAATACGTGTATGCCCCCAAGGACAAGGACCAGGCGAACTGCAACCTGTCGCTTTCGAAGGGCGTCTTCCGGGTCATCACCGGCAAGATAACCGAGATGAACCCGGAACGGTTCAAGGTGAAGACGCGCCGGGCGACGATCGGCATTCGAGGCTGTGAGCTTGGTTTCATAGTGGATCAGAAGGGAGAGAACGTGTACGTGATCCGCCTGCCGGAGGGCAAACGGATCCGGATCGAGACCACCGGACAGGGCAGAGGCTTGGGGAACCGCGCCAGTCGTGGTCAGGTCCTCGAGATCCTGAAGCCCGGCACCGCGGTCTATATTTCCGACAGGGACGGGGTCAAGAAGCGTGAGCTGACCCTGAAGGAAGCACGGGATCTGGTGAATGCGTCGACGCCGGAATCCTCTGATGAGGAGGACGGCGGCGGCGGCGGCGGTGGCGGCGGCGGCGGCCAGGGCGAAGGTGAAGGCCAGGGCGAGGGCGAAGGTGAAGGCGAGGGTGAAGGCCAGGGCGAGGGCGGCGCCGATGCTGGCACTGAAGAGGGCACGGCCGAAGGTGAGACGGAGACCGCTGACACCGGTACCGGCGATGGCACGGCCGAGGGCGGCACCGAGACCGCGGATGCCGGGACCGACGGCGGCACGGCCGAGGGCGGCACCGAGACGGCCGACGCCGGGACCGACGGCGGCACGGCCGAGGGCGGCACCGAGACGGCGGATGCCGGGACCGAGACGGCGGACACGGGGACCGAGACGGCGGACACGGGGACCGAGACGGCGGACACGGGGACCGAGACCGCGGATGCCGGGACCGAGACCGCGGATGCCGGGACCGAGACCGCGGATGCCGGGACCGAGACCGCGGATGCCGGTGAGCCTGCGGACACGGGCACCGAGAATGTCGACACAGGAACCGGCACGGAGACCGCCGATACCGGGACGGACACCGGCACGGACACGGGCACCGACACCGGAACGGACACGGGGACCGACACCGCGCTGGCGGACACCGGCACGGACACCGGCACGGACACGGGGACCGACACCGCGCTGGCGGACACCGGCACCGACACCGGCACGGACACCGGCACGGACACGGGGACCGACACCGCGCTGGCGGACACGGGTACTGCGGATCCGGTGACGGAGGTGACGGCAACGGACGGGGGGGACAACGGCGGCACGGTCGACACCGGTACGGACCTGGGGACGACGGTCGACACGGGCACGGACACCGGCGATCAGTGGACCGATTTCGATGCGACCAGCACGGACCCCGATCGGAGCGCGCCGGATTCGCCCGACAACTGGACCCAGCCCACGGATCCGGCTTCCGATCCGGAACCCATCCTCTCGGATACCGATACGGGCGTTTTGCCGGACCAGGATATCCTTGCCGATGCGAATGCCGGTACAACCGACACGGCACCCCCCGAGGAGCCCGCCGACGACGGCGGCACGGAAGAGCCGGCTGTGACCTATCCGATCGTGTACGACCCGGTCGAGGTCGTCGGCCCGGCCGACACGCAGGGCACGCACTGGAACTGGGGCACTTGGACTCGCCGCGAGATTCATCTGGTGAACGGCGTCGAGGAGGAGAAGAAGTTCTACGGTGTGTACGTCCGGGAGAACACGCCCGGCAGCCTCGACGGTGTGATCGAAAGCATCATCACCGGCAGCACCCGCTACCGGCTGCAGGGCGCGGGCATTGCGGCGGCCTACATCACCCACGGCGCGGAGCAGATCTATGTGGATGGCACCTGCAACGTGAACGTCACCGTCGGCGGCGGCTCGCCGAGATGGGACGGCACGTTCAACCTGGTGAACGACAGGGCGACGGTCGACTTCGAAGCGTCCGGCCGGGTCCTGAACACGGGCGCGCTCGACGGCGACCTCATGTTGCTCCAGTTCAACCTGGACGGCAAGCAGTTCTCCGATCCGGACTTCATGAAGCAACTCGTCGGAAAACTTGTCGGCAGCGGCGTACTCCCGAACCCGATATCCGGCGCGATCGGTAACTACAAACTCGAGCACCTCGGCGGGGCGGGCCCGAACCTGGAAGGGATCTTCGGCGCCAACCTCCAGTCGCGGTGATCGATTCATACGAGTCGTATACGACATTGAGCGTCCCGGCCCAGCCGTGCGGCCGGGGCGCCTCTTTTTTCTGGACTTGTCCGCCGAAGGCCCGGCGAAGGCGGAAGGCCCGGCGAAGGCGGAAGCATGTTGCGGGGCCGCTCTGCGAGCGGCCTCTGCCCCGGCCCAGGCCGCCCCTCTCACATTCTAAAAAGTGAGAGGCGCCATGCCCATTCACGAGGCAACCTGCCCAGACCCCGCTCCGCGTTCTTCCTTTTCGACAGGCAGAATCACACAATATGTAGCATACCTTGGTTTTTTGCCGGCTGACATCGTCGGATACCCGAATTTTGGTATGGTTCCTGCTCTTTCGGTAGACTATGCGCCACGCGACCAGGTGTGGTGTGTCCCGGGCCCGCCAGGCGGGGGCTGAACCACCGGCGACAGACAATTCCATGGCACACGAGACGAGAGTGCGGCGGACGATCCTGACGGTGCTTGCCTTCTCTTTGTTGGCCGGCCTTTGTGTGAGGGCGGCCGCGCCCGGCCTTCCTTTCACCGAAGACTTCTTTGACACCCAGCTCATGGACTCCACCAACACGACGGCGAACTGGTCGACGACCGAGCGGCGGCTGGCCCTGGCACGGCGTCGGGCGCAATTCGGGGCGTTCGGTGCGGGGACGGTCAAGACGAGCGTCACCAGCGACCTGCATTCGTCTCTGGCCTGCGCGCTGGGCGACATGGACGGCGACGGCGATATCGATGTCGTGGTGGGCAACGACAACGGGACGGTGAACCGGCTCTATCTGAACAACCATGACGGCTCGTTCGCCGCAGGGCTGGACATAAGCGTCGACACGAACAACACGCGCGCGATCGCGGTAGGCGATCTGGACGGTGACGGCGACCTCGACGTGGTGGCGGGCAACTACGGCGAGCCGGACCGTGTCTATCTGAACAACGGCACGGCGGACCCGTTCAACGGGGTGCTTGGCCACGACGTGGACAGCGGCGACACGGCCGGGACGACCGGGATTGCGCTTGGCGACATGGACAAGGACGGCGATCCGGACGTGGTCGTGGCGAACTACACGGGGCCTAACCGGCTGTACCTGGGCAACGGTGACGGTACATTTGCCGCGGGGACGGACATCGCGGCCGACAGCGGCGGCGCGTTGACGCTGGGCGACATGAACGGTGACGGCAATCTGGATGTGATTGTCGCCAGGGCCAATTCGCCGAACCGTCTCTACCTGAACAACGGCACGTTGGACCCGTTCAACGGGGTGACGGGCCTGGACATCAGCGCGGACGCGGACTGGTCGATCAGCATTGCCGTGGGCGATCTGGACGGCGACACCGATCTGGACGTCGTGGTGGGTAACGGGAACCTGCAGACGAACCGCTTCTACCTGAACAACGGCACGGCCGACCCGTTCAACGGTGTGGTCGGGACCGATCTCTCCTCCGACGCCTGCAACTCGTCGGGCCTGGCACTTGCCGACGTGGACGGGGACGGCGACCTGGACGTGATCGTGGGCGACGAGGTCGAACCCAACAAGCTGCACCTCAACCGGGGCGACGCGCTCTTTTCTCCCGCGACTGAGATCACGGCCACGGCGCACGACACGCGAGAGATCGGGCTCGGGGACATGGACGGCGACGGGGACGTGGATCTGGTCACGAGCACGGATGCGGCGGGTGTCTTTCTCTATGTCAACCCGGCCAACCCGAACCCGTTCGACGGGGTGACGGGCGTCGCTGTCACGGCGGACGCCTACGACACGTTCGGCGTCACGCTGGGCGACGTGGACCGCGACGGGGACATCGATGCGGTCGTCGGAAACCTTGCGCAACCCAACCGGTTGTATTTGAACAATGGGGACGGTACGTTCGCGGCCGGCTCGAACATCACGGCCGACGCTCAGAACACCTATGTCGTGGCACTTGGCGATCTGGACCGGGACGGCGATCCGGACCTGGTGGCCGGCAACGAGAACCAGCCGAATCGCGTGTACACGAACAACGGCGACGGGACCTTTGCCGCCGGCACGGACATCAGCGCCGACACGAATGCCACGATGAGTGTGGCGCTGGTGGACATCGATTCGGACGGCGACCTGGACCTGATCGAGGCGAACTACGGCCAGCCGAACCGCGTCTATCTCAACAACGGCGACGCCACGTTCGCCGCCGGTACGGACCTGGCGACCGACGCGGACAACACCGAAGGCCTGGCCGTGGGGGACATCGACCGGGACGGCGACCTCGACGTGGTGGTGGCCAACACGGCCGGGCAACGGAACCGCGTCTATCTGAACAACGGGGACGGCACGTTCGCGAGCGGAACGGATATCGCCGCGGACGCGGACAACTCGCGCGCCATCGCGCTGGGCGACATCGACGGTGACGGCCATCTGGACGTCGTCGTGGGCAACGAAGCCGTGAACCGCGCGTATCTCGGCAACGGCGACGGGACGTTCGGCGCCGGCGTGGACATTGCCGCGGATGCCGATTCGACGGAAGCCGTAGCGCTCGACGATCTGGATGGCGACGGCCGTCTGGATTTCGTTGCGGGCAACTACGGGAGCCGGAACCGCGTGTATGCCAACGCCGGATCCGGGACTTTTGGCCCGGGCGCGGATGTCGGCTCGGAGGCCGAGGACACGACCTGCATCGGCTCGGCCGATCTGGACGGCGACGGCGTGACGGACGTGGTGGCGGGCAACCGGCTTCAAGCGAACCGGCTGTACCGCAACGCCGGCGCGTGCTGCGCCTTCGGGGGAATTGTCGCCGGGAACATCGATCAGGACTCGCTCACGACCTCCGCCATCGCCGTGGGCGACGTGGACGGGGACGGCGATCTGGACGTGGTCACGGGCCAGCGTGGAAGCGCCGCCACCAATCTCCTGTATCTTCGGGATGAGGGCGGGAAGTACGCCTCGGCGCTGCCGATTTCGGCGGACGTGCACGACACGTACGGGCTCGTTCTTTGCGATCTGGACGGGGACGGCGACCTGGACGTGGCGGCGGGCAACTACGGCGCGGTGAACCGTGTCTATTTCAACAACGGCACGGCCGACCCGTTCAGCGGGGCTGTGGGCAGCGACGTCTCGGGCGATGTGCGCAGCACCTACGATCTGTGCGCGGGCGACGTGGACGGTGACGGCTGCCCGGATCTGGTCAGCGGCAATTTCAACGAGGCGAACCGGCTCTACCTGGGCAACGGAGACGGCACCTATACCGCGGCGGGCGACATCACCACCGATGCGCATGCCACGTGCGCCGTGGCGCTGGGCGACCTGGACGGGGACGGCCACCTGGACCTGGCGGCCGGCAATCTCGGCGAGGCGAACCGCATTTACCTGAACAACGGCACGACGGCCCCCTTCAACGGCGTCACGGGCTACGACGTCGCGGCCGACACCAACCAGACGTGGGCCCTCGCGCTGGCCGATCTCGATCGCGACGGCGATCTGGATCTGGTGGCCGGCAACCTGGCGGGGCCGGACCGCGTGTACCTCAACAACGGGAACGGCACCTTCGCCGCCGGCCAGGACGTGAACGCCGACGCCAACGACACCTGGGCGCTCGCCCTGGCAGATATCGACCGCGACGGCGACATCGATATCGTGGCGGGAAACAACGGGCAGCGCAACCGGCTGGCCCTCAACAACGGCGACGGCACCTTTCAGCCGGGACTCGACGTTGCGGACGACAGCTTCATCATGGGCGACATCGCCGTCGCCGATCTGGACGGCGACGGCCTGCCCGACATCGTAGCCGGAAACGAAGGGGCGCCGAACACCGTCTATTCGCGCCGGCTCCACCACACGGCGGCCGGGTCCGCCGCGTCGCTGGAAGTCGACACCGAGTCCGGCGAGATCTCGAACGCGACGCTGGCCGCCATGGTGAATGCCCCGCCCAACACCGCGATCGACTGGTACCTCTCGAACAACGGCGGCGCGACCTGGTTGCTCGCGCGGCCCGGCGTCCAGGTCGTCTTTCCCGGCAGCGGCAACGATCTGCGCTGGCGTGCCGAGCTGCACTCGCTTTCGCCTGCCCTCTCGCCGGAAGTGACCCGGATCGACATCGACACCGTGCCGCCGCCCGTCTGGTTCGAAGTCTACGGCATCAGTTCGCCGACCACGACGGGCACATGGGAAACCGTGACCGTCGAGGCGTGGCGCGGCAGCGACGTCTGGACCGACTACGTCGGGACGATCACCTTCGACTCGATAGACCCCGGCGCCACGCTGCCGCCGGACTACACGTTCACGCCCGGCGACAACGGCGTGCACACTTTCGCGGCCGGCGTGGCCTTCTCCGAACCGCACAGCCACGGGCAGATCAACGTAATGGACACGGTCGACACGGGCATGTGGGGCGATCAGCACGGGATCGTCGTGTTCGGCGGGACCGGCACAGAGGCCGAGACCTATTGGCTCTGGGGCGTGCCGGACCCCATTCTGACCGGGGAATGGGCGTCCGTCTCCCTGGCGGCCGTCGATTGGGGCGGGCGGTTGATCACCGATTACACCGGCACGGTCGTCTTTTCCTCCAGCGACGGCGCGGCGCTCCTGCCCAACGGCGGCGCGTACGATTTTCAGCCCGCCGATTCCGGGTTGCACACGTTCAGCGACGCGCTGCAGTTCAACGCGATCGGCGAGCACTGGCTGCGCGCCGAGGACAATGCCGACCCCGGCATTGTCAACGACATCATCGGCATCACCGTCCAGGGCGACGGCGCCAGCACGAACGTGACCCACCTGGTGGTCGAAGGCGTCAACTTCTGGACGCTCACCAACGAGTGGCTCGACGTGATCGTGGAAACCCGCAACGAGTACGAGCACACCGTGCAGGAATTCGAGGGCTGGATCGAGTTCGACTCCAGCGACCCGGCCGCCATGCTGCCCGGGGCCGTCCACATGAGCGGCACCGATGCCGGGCGCATCCAGTTGTTCGGCCAGCTCCAGCTCAACACGCCCGGCACGCATTGGGTGGAAGCCCGTTTGCAGGCCGACACGAACGTCTTCGGCCGGCAGTTCGACATTGAGGTCGCCACCGGGACGGGACCGGGCTGGTTCGAGGTGGACCTGCCAAAGTTCAGCGTGATCGACGAGTGGACGGCGCTCGAGCTCACCGCCTACGACAGTTCCGGCAACATCGACGCCGGCTACACCGGTACGGTCGTGTTCACCTCCAGCGACCCGGCCGCCGTCTTTGCCTTCACCAACTACACGTTCACCCCCGCCGACCAGGGCGTCAAAGTCTTCGACGCGCTCGTCGTGTTCGTGAGCGCCGGCTGCCAGACCGTCCGCGTGGAAGACGCATCGAAACCGGAGAAGTGGGACGAAGACGGGACCGATGTGCTCTCGCCCGGGGCGGCGGAGACGACGCATTTTCTGCTCTGGGGCGTGCGCGACCCGCTGCTGACGAACGAATGGACGTCCGTCAGCGTCGCCGCCGTCGACTGGAACTGGGACATCGACACCGGCTACACCGGCACGATCGTGTTCAGTTCCAGCGATGGCGCCGCCGTGCTGCCCAACGGCGGGCTCTACGCCTTCGACCTCTCCGACAACGGCGTGCATACCTTCAGCAACGAGCTGCTGTTCGCCACGATCGGCGAGCACTGGCTGCGCGTGGAGGATCAGGCCAGTCCCGACATCAACAACGAGCTGCGCAACATCACCGTGCAGGGCGACGGGTTCAGCACGAACGTCACGCATTTCGTCGTCGACGGCTTCTCCTGGACGATGACCAACGAGTGGGGCAGCATCGGCATCGAGGCCCGCAACGAATTCGAGCAGGTTGTCTCTTCTTTCACGGGCTGGGTCGATTTCTTCAGCAGCGATCCGGCCGCCGTGCTGCCGAACGCGGGCGCCTACTGCTTCACGCCCGACGACGCCGGCTGGCACTGGTTCAACCAGGCGCTCCAGTTCAACACGGCCGGCACACACTGGTTCGAGGCGCGGCTCGCGGGCGACACCAACATCCTGGGCGGGTTCTACGACATCGAGGTCAGCGACGGGACGGGCCCGCCGGGCTTCTCCATCGACCTGCCGAAATGGGCGCTGGCCGGCGAGTGGTTCACGATTGCCGTCACGGCCGAGACCAGCGGCGGAAAGGTCGACACCCACTACACCGGCACCGTCACCTTCGCCAGTTCCGATCCCGGCGCGGAACTGCCGCCCGACTACACGTTCCAGCCCGCCGACCAGGGCGTGAAGGTCTTCAGCAACGCCGTCCGCTTTGCGAACGGCGGGTGGCAGTCAATCGAGGTGGCGGACGTGGCTGACCCGTCCCGCGCGGGCGACGAGGGGGTGGCGGTCTACATGGGCGGCGCGCTGGTGACGACTCGCTTCGAGGTCTGGTGCTCCGCGAGCATCGTGCAGAGCAACACGTGGTACGACTGCCTGGTCATGGCGCTGGGCGACGGCGGGCTGGTGAACACGAACCACACGGCCGAGGTCACCTTCTCCTCCAGCGACCCGGCCGCCGCGTTCGGGGTGAACCCGTTCAGCGCGTTCGTCAACGGCCATGCCGGACTACCCAACCAGGTGCAATGGGCGACCCCGGGCAACCAGACCCTGCACGTGGCGCTCTCGGCCGACACGAACGTGTGGGGCGAGTGCTCCGTGTTCGTGGTCGGCGGCGGCCAGACCTACTACGTGCGCCAGAGCATGGGCTCCGACGCCAACGCCGGGCTTACGCCCGGTTCTGCCTGGGCGTCGATCACGCGCGCGGGCCAGACGGCGCAGGGCGGCGACACGGTCTTCGTCGGGCGCGGCGACTACCCCGAATCCGCCCAGATCCTGAACTCCGGCGCCGCGGATCTGTGGCTGGCATTCCTGGCGGACGAGAACGGGCTCTACACCGGCGATGCGGGCGATGTCCGCGTCCGGTCCGGGCCCGACCCGGCGTTTGTGGCGTCCAACAGAGCCTATGTCGTTCTGTCCGGCTTCGAAATGAACGGGGAGGGCGCCGTCGGGAGCTGCGGGCTCGAGGTCGAGGGTGGCGATCACTGGATCGTGATCGGCAACGAGGTCGACGGTTACGAGACCGGCATGCGGTTCCGCGGCGTGCTCGGCGCCCGCGTGATTGGCAACGAACTCGATGAGTGCGGCATGGTCGGGATCCAGGCGGACTTGGGTTCGCACCTCGCCAGCATCGAGGAGAACGATATCGAATGGTGCGGGGTCGGCATCAGCGTGAGCATGTCCACCAATGTCGTGGTGAAGCGGAACTCCGTGCGCAACGCCGATACCGGCGGCATCCAGCTCATGGGCGCGGACGGCGATATCGTCCGTAACGACGTCTGCTACAACGCCGGGTTCGGGATCCGCGGCGAATCGACCGGCTGGGCCGGGCGGATCCTGCGCAACCTCGTGTTCGGCAACGGAGAGGCCGGCGTGCTTCTGTCGAACGCGGATCCCGGCTGGACGGTCGTCAACAACACCTGCGTGGACAACGGCGACGGGCTTCGGATCGAGTGGACGCAGGGCGCGGTCGTACGCAACAACATCTTCGCCTTCAATCTCGGCGCCGGCATCGTGGTCGACTCGACCTCGACGGCGGCCTGGACCCACCAGTACAACTGCTGTTTCGGCAACGCGACGAACTGGGCGGATTCAGCCGGCGCCGGCGCCGGCTCGATCAGCGCCGACCCGCTCTTCGCCGACGCCACGCCCGGCCAGCAGGACTTCCACCTCCAGAGCACGGCCGGGCGCTGGACGCACGACGGCTGGACGTTCGACGCGGCGCTGTCGCCCTGCATCGACGCCGGCGACCCCGCCGACGCGTACGAGTACGAGCCGATGCCGAACGGCGGCCGGGTCAACATGGGCGCCTACGGCAATACGTGGGAGGCGTCCCGCAACGGGTATCTGGTCCGGTTCGCGAGCACGGCCTCGATGGGCAGTGAGGCCGTCGCGAGCATGGACCTTTTGGCCTGGCTCAACGCCGTGCCGACGAACACCGTCACCGTCGATTTCGTCGTGACCGGCGGCACCGCCGTCAACGGCACCGACTATACGCCGGCCGCCGGCACGCTGACCTTCAGCACCGGCGTAGACGTTCTCAACCTGCCGATCGCCATCCTCGACGACGCCGGCGCCGAGAACAACGAGACGCTCGATATCCTGCTGGCCAACCCGGTCGACTGCGGCATCGGCACCCCCGAGTTGCACACCTATACCATCCTCGACGATGATCGTACGTTTACCGCGTACAACGACCTGGGATGGACGAACGGACAGCTCGACGTGAATATCACGTGGTATACGACGGATACGGGGCCGGACGCGCCTCCCGCCGGCAACGCCGGTTGTCTGCTGGATTACCCGAGCGGCCAACTCGTCCCGGCAGCCGTGACGGTTTCGGGCGGCGGCTGGCAGTGGGCGAGTGTGGACACGCAGGGCGAGGACGCGCTCGCCGGCACGGATGCCGACGCCGTGTTTGGCGGCGTCGTCGACTGTCTGGGCCTGATCAACTACCTGAACGAGCCGACGAACCTGACGATCGCCTGCCGCGGGCTGAATCCCGCGCTGCGATACGAGGTCGTCCTGTTCGGAAACCGCGCCATGCCGGCCTATACCGATCGCATCTCCATGATCACGATCTCAGATGTCGCCAGCTTCGCCAACTGGAGCACGCCGGGCGCCGACTTCGCGGGGACAACCGACGACTCCGTGCGCATCTCCCATGGCGACAACACCGCCAACGGCTACGTCGCCCGGTTCACGAAGATCGACCCCGGCCCGGACGGCGACCTGCTGCTCACCGTCTCCGACGGGGGCTCGGCGGAACCACCGAAGTTCTATGCGAACGCGCTGATGCTGAGGGCGACGCAGGCCACCCCCCAGGCGATGCTGGTGGTGGAGGGCAGTCCCGCGCGGTACGGCATCTCGTTCCCGTACGGCTACGGCACGAACCGGTGCGAGATCGGGGAGACGCTCACCAACAGCGTAGCCAGCCCCTTCGGCGAGACGAACGGCACGCGCTACGTCTGCACCGGCTGGACGGGCACCGGCGACGTACCGTCGCCCGGCACGACCAACGAGCTCGTCTTCACCATCAGTGCCGGTTCCACGCTCACGTGGCAGTGGCAGACGGAGTACTTCCTCGACACGACCGCCGGGGCGAACGGCAGCGTCGACGTGGCCGACGGCTGGCACGCCGCCGGCTCGGGCGTCAGCGTGAGCGCCACGCCGGCCTCCAACTACTGCTTCGCCGAGTGGACGGGTGATGTGCCGGGCGGCAGCGAAACGGCGAACCCGCTGACGCTTACGATGGACCAGCCCCGAGCGATCACCGCCGCCTTTGCGCCGGCTTTCGCGCCGGGCAGCGAACCCGGCGGCCTCACCGCGACGACCCTCCACACCGATCGGGTCGATCTCGCCTGGCTCGACAACTCGACCAACGAAACCCAATTCGTCATCGAGCGCAGCGCGGATGCTTTCAACTACGCGCCCGCGGGCTACGCATTGGCCGATGCGACGGGCTTCTCCGACCCCACGCCGTCACCCGGCCATTACTACTACTACCGCGTGAAAGCGACCAACGCCTGGGGCGAAACGGGTTGCTCCGACCCGGCGCGCGGGTATTGCAGCCCGGGCACGGCCCAGCATTTCGCCGGGACCTGGGCCGGGGACGTGACGGCCGGGTTGGCCTCCACCAACCTGTATGGCCGGGCCGAAATGCGGTTCCAGCCCGATGGACTCCCCGTCATCGCCTACGGCTACCAGAACGGCGGGTACAACCAGGTGGCGGTGCACGTGGCCTGGTGGGACGGTACGAGTTGGGTCGGCAGGGGCGGCTCCGCGACGGAGACCGGTCTCTCCGGCCAGTACGCGCAGTTGGGCGATTACGGCCCCCGGTTGCGGCTGGACGCGAACGGCAACCCGCACGTGGCGTGGATGTACAACGGGACCGGGTTCACAGACATCTACTATTCGTACTGGGACGGGGCCGCTTGGCGCACGGTCGGCAGCACGAACCTCGTCTGCTCGTTCACGGGCAACTACAACCTCATGGTCATGGGCCTGGATTCGGCGGGGAACCCCCACATCGCGTGGGAGAACCCGGGCTCCGAGATCAGGCTGCTGAAAGGCAGCGGCGCCAATTGGGTGGGCGTCGGCGGAAGCGACGGGCCCGGCGGGCTGTCCCTTTCCGGCAGCGCCAACCATTGCGAGGACATCGTCATCGATCCCGCCGGCCAGATCTACGTCACGTACCTCGACAGCAGCGCCGGCCCGTGGTGTACCTACATGAAGTACTGGAACGGAGCCGCCTGGACCGGGCTGGGGGGGTCGGACTCCGGCACCGGGCTCAGCCCGAACCAGGGCTATGCGCGCATCGCGCTCGCGGCGGACGGGCGGCCTGTTCTGGCCTGGGCTGAAGACACCCATATCGTCTGCCGCGCATGGGACGGCGCGCAGTGGGCCGGAATCGGCAGCGACACGAACGGCACGGTCTTTGCCGGTGCGGGCTCCTGCCAGGTCAAGGGCTTCTTTCTGACCAGCGACGGCGACCCCGTCATCTCCTGGGATGAAGCGTTCATGGGGCCGTACCACGTGTATTGCCGCAAGTGGGACGGAATCCAGTGGCGCGACATGGGCGCGCCGCCGGTTGGCGAAACCCCGTTCGGGTTTCCCGTTAACTCGAGTCTCTATGCGTGCGATATGGCCGCCGACGACAAGGCCGGCGGCCTCATCCGCACGTTCGGACCAGACGCCTTTCAGATCGTCAGCCTGCCGCGTGACCGCTGGGATTTCACCATCGCCGGCAATCCCGCGCCGCACGGCGTTGCCGCGCCGCACGATTACGGCACCCACTCCATTCCGTCCGGCGCGACGCTCACCCATACCGTGCCGTCCCCCGCCGACGAACTCGCCGGCACCCGCTACGTCTGCACCGGGTGGACCGGCACCGGCGACGTGCCGGCGAACGGCACGAGCAACACGCTCGAGTTCACGATCACGACGAATTCGAGCGTCACCTGGAACTGGGAAACCGAATACTTCCTCGACACGACGGCCGGCGCGAACGGCAGCGTGGATGTGACGGACGGCTGGCACGCGAGTAACACGGCGGTCGCGGTTGCCGCAACGCCCATTGCCGGTTATCATCTCGAGAACTGGACCGGCGCCGTGCCGGCGGGCAGCGAGACAAACAACCCGCTGGCGCTGACGATGGACAAGCCGCGCGCGGTGACGGCGAATTTCGCGCGGGATACGGGCTCCATCACCATCAACGTGACGCCCGATACGGGGTCGTGGACGATCACAAGCTGTCCGGCCGACTACGCGGGCCCGACGAGCGGGGCAGGGGACCTGCCGGCGACGGCGGCGCCGAGCGGGTCCTACACCGTCGAGTACGGGCTGCTGACCGGCTACTCGAGCCCGACGCCCGAGACGGCGACGGTATGGGACGCGACGGCAACGCCGTTCACAGGCGCGTACCTCATCAATACCTACACCATCACCGCGTCGGCCGGGGCGGACGGCGCGATTACGCCGGCCGGCGCGGTGCCGGTGACGCACGGCAGCGCCACCAACTTCACGATCGCGCCGAACGCGAACTATCATGTTGCCGACGTGACCGTGGACGGCCTTTCCGTCGGGGCGATCACCTACTACGAGTTCGTCAATGTCGTGACCGATCGCACGATCCAGGCGACGTTCGCCATCGACGAGTACAGCCTGACGGTGGTTTCCGCGCACGGCACGCCCGCGCCCGGCGCAGGCGCGCACGCGTACCCGTGGAACACGGCGCTTGCGTGCGCGGTGCCCGATTCACCGGTGACGCTCGGCGGCACGCAATACGTTTGTGTGGGGTGGACCGGTTTGGGGAATGTGCCGGCGAGCGGGACGACAACGAACACGCCAGTGTTCAACCTCACGCAGGCGTCTACGATCACCTGGAACTGGCAGACGGAGTATTGGCTGGATACGGTGGCGGGCGCGAACGGAACGGTCGACATCGGCGACGCCTGGCATGCGAGCGGGGCGACGGTCTCGATCAATGCCACGCCTGCCGCCGGCTATCACTTTCAGCAGTGGACGGGGAGCGTGCCGGTCGGCAGCGAGACGGACAACCCGCTGATGTTGACGATGGACATGGCGCGCACGGTCACGGCGAACTTCGCGCGGGATGTGGGCACAATCACGATCAACGTGACCCCCGACAGCGGCTCCTGGACGATCACGAGTTGCCCGGCCGACTACGCCGGCCCGGCAAGCGGGACCGGGGACTTGGCCTCGACGGCGGCGCCGAGCGGCTCCTACACGGTGGAGTACGGGGCGGTGACCGGCTATTCGAGCCCCGCGCCCGAAACGGCGGCCGTGTCGCACGGCGTGGCCACGCCGTTCACGGGCACCTACCTCATCAACACCTACACCATCACCGCTTCAGCCGGCGCGAACGGGACGATTACGCCGTCCGGCGCCGTGCCGATCACGCACGGGTCGAGCACGAACTTCGTGATCACGGCCAATGCGACCTACCACATTGCGGACGTGCTGGTGGACGGCGGGTCGGTCGGCCCCACGAATGCGTACACGTTCGCGAATGTGGGTACGAACCACGCGATCGCGGCGAGCTTCGCGCGGGACACGGGCACGATCACGATCAACGTAACGCCGGATACCGGCTCGTGGGCGATCACGAGTCATCCGGCCGACTATGCCGGGCCGACAAGCGGGGCAGGGGATCTGGCCTCGACGGCCGCGCCAAGCGGGAGTTACACCGTCCAGTACGGGGCGCTGACGGGATACACCAAGCCCGGTGACCAGACCCAGCCTGTCGTGGACGGACAGAACACCGCGTTCACCGGCACCTATACGATCTTCACCTACACGCTCTCAGTGGCCTCGGCGCACGGCACGGGGACGCCGGCCGCCGGCACGCACATCTACGATTACGGCACGTCGTTGACGTGCGCCATAGGCGGCTCGCCGGAGATCGCGGGCGGCACACGCTACACCTGCACGGGCTGGACGGGTACGGGCAATGTGCCGGCGAGTGGGAGCGGCACGACGACACCCGGCTTCACGCTTACACAGAACTCCGGGATCACGTGGAATTGGCAGACGGCATATTACCTCGACACCACCGCCGGGGCGCACGGCAGCGTGAATGTCGGCGACGGCTGGTACAACGCGGGTGCGCAGGAGACGATCACCGCCACGGCAGACTCCGGCTATCACTTCACGCAGTGGACCGGCGACGTGCCCGGCGGGCAACAGACGAGCAATCCGTTGACGCTGACCCTGGACCAGGCACGGAGCGTGACGGCGAACTTCGCGATCGATACCGGCGATTTGACCGTGACCATCCGGCCGCCGGCCGTGAACGCCGCCGGGGCGCAGTGGCGGGTGACCAGCGGACCGGACACCGCTTGGCACGCCAGCGGTGAAACCATCAATATCCCGGGTGGCGCCTATACCGCGACTTTCAACATGTTGAGCGGCTGGAAGGCGCCGGCCGATCTGAGCGGCGTGACGGTGACGAACTGGACGGGCGCGGCCTATGCGGCGTGCTATATGGTGCGGCTGCCCGGCGGGACTTACCAGATGGGCTATGGGCCGGGCGAGCCGGGCTATACGGTCACGTTGAGCCCGTTCTACATCGATCCGTACGAGGTGAGCGTGCGCGAGTACCGGCGGTTTTGCCAGGCGACGGGCCGGACGATGCCGACACAGTGGTGGGCGGGCGAGGAGTTACCCGTGGTGAACGTGAATTGGACGGACGCGAACGCGTACGTGGGCTGGGCCGGTAAGCGGCTGCCGACCGAAGCCGAGTGGGAATACGCCGCGCGCGGTGGACTGCGCTACGCGAAGTATCCGTGCGGCAATTCCATCAATCAGTCGGATGCGAACTATGGCAATTCGCTCGGGCGGACGACGAACGTGGGTTCGTACGCGGCGAACGCGTACGGGCTGTACGACGTGGGCGGGAACGCGTGGGAGTGGTGTGCCGATTGGTATGCGGAGACGCTGCAGAGCGGGGTGACGAACCCGGTCGGACCGCCGAGCGGTACGGACCGGGTCATTCGCGGCGGGTCCTGGTGGACGGCTTCCATGTGGCTGCGCTGCGACGAGCGATGGTATGAATGGCCGACCGCCGCCTATGACGAGCTGGGCTTCCGCTGCGCGGCCAATGCGCCGGCCGGTCCGCCCGATGCCGACGCCGACACCTTGCCCGACGACTGGGAACAGCTCTATTTCGGCAGCCCCACCGCCGCCGACGGCCTCGCGGACCCCGACGGCGACGGATCGCTCAACTGGCAGGAGTGCGTCGCCGGGACCGACCCCACCAATGCCGCGTCCTATTTCGCCATCTTCAACTTCCGCCGTGCCGGGACGCAGTTGATCGTCGAGTGGCTCAGCCTTTCCGGCCGGGTCTACGATGTGGAGAGCGCCACCAATCTGCCCGCCGGCTTCACCCCGCTCGCCACCGGGCTGGGCGCCACGCCGCCCACCAACGCCTACTCCGACGGGCCGGCCGGCATGCGGTTCTACCGGGTGAAGGTGTACCCGAGCCAGTAGCGGCGCGGCTCACGCGCCGCGGTACGCGGTCGCGTGCAGCCGCTGTTCCGCGCCCCAGGTCGGTATGTTTCCGGCTCGGACCCAGCCGCCGGGTTCAGAGCGAACATCGAACGTCGAACATCGAACACTGAACAACGTGTCCGCCGAAGCAACCGCAGGGCGGAGGCGGATCGAACTTCGAACGGGGCTGTCGTGCGCTGCAAGCTTCTCCGCACGCGAGGGACTTGTGACTTGGATGTTCGATGTTCGACGTTCATTCCCGGTTCGTTTTGTCTCGCAGAACGCGGGTATTCTGACCCCGCGGCGGCGGCGCCTGCCCGCGCACAGGTTTCAGTGTCCAGGTTTCAGGTGTCAGCGGGGCGGGCCCGAAACCCGAAACCTCTGGCCGCAGTTCAGTCCTCCCGAGGATGCGACACGCCCATCATCGGATTCCGCGGAAGAAACCCTCCAGCCGGCACGGAGGCCGGCCTTCCGTCCGATTGACAAGAGACTTCTTGGGTCTTTGGAGGGCGCGGCCTGCCTCGCCGTAGCTTCTCAGCGAAGGCGGGCTCCGTCCGCGCCGGGTTCTTCAGCGCAGTCATCATTGGATTTGTCAAAGGGCACATATTGCCCTAGACTCCCTCCCGAGATGGGCGGCAAGCTGTCATTGGAGAACGCGCTCGAGGCCGTGGCGAAGGGCGTGACCGAGAGTCTGAGCATTCAGACCATCGCCGAACGCGTCCGGCCGCTGCTTTCGGGGAAGGTCGCCAACCTCGAGGCGCGGATTGTCGCGCTGCTGCACACGGACAGTTGGGGCTTTGTGGACTTCGAGAAGCAGGTCTACGTGCCGCGGCAGCGGTTCTTTCATCACGCCCACTTCAGGATCCAGCCGACCCGCGACGAAATCCGACAGGGGATCCTCTATCCCGGCCACCGGCTCCTTCCTTTCTGCTCCCGCGATTTGTTTCCGCCCGATTGCCACCTGTGCCTCGCGGACGGAACCGAACTCGGGCTGAAGAAGAGCACCGTCAAGCTCGACGATATCACCATCTACCATTCGCTGTTCGGCTGGGAGCGGATGGTCCAGTACTTCGTCACCGACGAGCCTTCCAACGCCGACAAGCTCCTCGACCGGCAAGACGGCAGCGCCGAGATCAGCCTCTCGGTCCTCGATGTCGCCGGCGTGTACCAACGCCACGGATTTGCTGTCGGCGATATGTTCCGGGTCACCGTCCAGGACTGGGCGCGGGGCCGGTTTACGCTCGAGTATTGCCCGGCTTCCGAACTCGATGCCGAATTCCCCTCGTGCCGGCGCTGGTGCGACTTGCTCGAGTCCGCTCTGGAGCAGACGTTTGACGACCTCGGCGTGCTGACCGACGTCTACGAGCAGCTCGCCCATGCCTTCTTCTACGGGGACCGCTTCCTCGTCGGTTTTCCCGGCGTACCGATCGCCGGCTTCCTCGCCCAGAGCCAGGAGGTCGAACTGCACCCGATGGGCACCAACACCATCATCTGGCGTCAAGGCGAGGAGCCCGAAGAAGAGGACGTCTCCTTCCAGGACTACCTGCCGCAAGGCCCCATGACGGGCGATACCGATTCGCTCGACAGTATCCTGCGCGATATGGGCGTGGCCTTGAGCGAAATGGAGGTTCGCGCCTATATGCTCGACGAACTCCACTCGGGCCGCGAATCGCTCGACAACGTGCTCAACCGCTGCCTCGGCGGCCGCGAGGTCGAGTTCTATGACGACGAACAGGAGGATGAGTTCTATCGGCTTGTCGAGGAATTGTGGGCCGACGTGAACGAGCGCTACAACCCGTTCGCCGACGGCCGCAAGGGCGAATGCCGCGGCCGGTTGCTCGAAATCCTCGAGAGCCAGCTCAACTGGCTCCGAAGACTCGATGCGCGCAACCTGTCACCGGACATGCTGCCTCAGAAGGAAATGCTCGCGCTCGGTCAGATCTCCGCCACGCTCACCAAGCTGCTCGAGACGCTGGATCTGCCGCACGACGAGCCCATGGAGGATATCGCCGGCGATGAGATTACCGAGACCCTCGAACGCATCGCCTCCTCCAGCCAGGCGCTGATGGACGCGGTGGACCGAACGCTGGGCGGGTAGGGGACGGCGGACGTCGAAAGGTCGAAAGTCGAAGGTCGAAAAGCCGAAGGTCGGGCGAGTCGCGGACCCACGACGGTGTAGCGCAGCTTGCCGGAACATTCGACTTGTGACTTTCGACCTTCGACTTTCCAGGAGGCACCATGAGTTTTGACGAGATCGTGGAGGATGTGCAGCGGTATGTGGAGTACCTGCGCGACGAAGGCGTGACGCGCCTGAACATGTCGCGCCAGGTGCTGGAGCATGTCGAGAACGAGCAGGATATCGCGCTCGAACTGCGCGCGATCGCCGCCACCATCGCCAACTGCCGCAAATGCCCGCTGCACGAGAAACGCACCAAGACCGTGCCCGGCCAAGGCTGCGTCAAGCCCGATATCCTGTTCGTCGGTGAGGCGCCCGGCGCCGACGAGGATCAGCAGGGCGTGGCGTTCGTAGGCGCCGCGGGACAGTTGCTGACCCGGATGATCGAGGCGATGGGCTATACCCGCGAGCAGGTGTTCATCGGCAATATCCTCAAGTGCCGCCCGCCGGGAAACCGGACGCCGCTGCCCGATGAAATGGAAACCTGCCTGCCCTACCTCAAAGCGCAAATCGCACTGCTCAAGCCGAAAGTCATCATTACGCTCGGCGCCGTCGCCGCACGCGGCCTGCTCAACGCGCAGACCGGCATCACCCGGCTGCGCGGCAGATGGATGGCGTTCGAGGGGATCGATGTCATGCCCACCTTCCATCCCGCCTATCTGCTGCGCAACGAAAGCGCCAAGCGGCCTGCGTGGATCGACCTGCAGGAGGTGCTCAAACGCCTCGGCAAAACCCCGCCACCGCGGAAATAGACGGCCCGAACCTGAACGCCTGTCTTGCGGCACGAGAACAGCAACCGCGCGCAGCACTCGCCCCAACGCATTTTCCCCTTGACAAACGATTACAGATGTAATACTGTACGATTACAAATGTAATAGAAGAGAGGAGATGGGGGGACGAACAGCCGCAGGCCGGGCGTGCGCGCGTGAGAGCAATTGACGGCGGCAGACGGCTGGCGCATAATGGGGCCGCATGCATCGGCGAGCACGGGAGAGTTGGAACCCACTCGCCCGTCGCCGCAATCGGGAAGGGTACCCGGCTCGTCAGGCGCAGGGCCCTTTAGGGTGCAGTCCCCCCACCATTTTCGTACGGCAGGGGGGCGGGCATGGGGTGTGGTGGTGCTGGGGAGCGCACCGATGACGACATCGACAACCAGGCTGGCGGTTCTTCTTGAGAAGACGGGGCTGTTCTCCAAGGTCCAGGTGGGCGAGTTGCTGGAGGCGAAGCAGCACAACAGCCTGCCCATCACGGAAATCGTGGTGACCGGCGGTTACGCGGCGGAGGCCGAGTTTCTCGAGACGCTGGCGGGCGTGATGAAGATCCCGTTCATCCGGCTGGGCGAGCAGGCGATCGATCCGGAAACGCTCGCGTTGCTGCCCACCAAAGTGGTCTTTCAGTACAACGTCATTCCCGTCGCGCTGGAGAACGGCGTGGTGCGGGTGGCGACGAACGATCCGTTCAATCCCGGGCTGGTCGACACGCTGCGGCTGGCCTCGGGCATGAAGGTGCGCCTGGCCCTGAGCACGGCGGCGGACATTGCCACCGCGGCGAAGAAGTTCTACGGGGTGGGGGCCGAGACGGTGGACCGCATGGTGCAGGACGGGCGCGTGGATCTCACGCCGGAGGAGGCGGTCATCAAGGAAGATCTGAGCGATCTGAATGAAGAAGCCTCCATTGTGAAGTTCGTCAACCAGATCATTTCCGAAGCACACCAGGAGGGCTCGACCGACATTCATTTCGAGCCGATGGAGAACGAGTTGCGAATCCGCTATCGGCTCGACGGGCTGCTGCATCAGGTGCCGGTCCCCGCCCAGCTGCACCGGTTCCAGGCGGCGATCATTTCGCGCATCAAGGTGATGGCCAACATGGATATTGCCGAGAAGCGCCTGCCGCAGGACGGGAGCATCAACCTGCGCGTGCGGGCGGAGGACATCGACATCCGCGTGTCGACCATGCCGACGGTCTACGGCGAGAGCGTGAGCCTGCGGCTGCTGACGCGCAGCACCGGGCTGCTCGGCCTGGGCCAGTTGGGGATGCGCGACGACGACCAGCGCGTGGTGGAGAAGTTCATCCATCGGCCGAACGGCATCATTCTGGTCACCGGCCCGACGGGTTCGGGCAAGTCCACTTCCCTTTACGCCTACCTGCACACGATCAACTCGATCGAGAAGCGCATCATCACGATCGAGGAACCGATCGAGTACGAGATGGCGGGCATCAACCAGATTGCCGTGCGGCCCGAGATCGGGCTGACCTTCGCCGTCGGCCTGCGCCACATTCTGCGGCAGGACCCGGACGTCATCATGGTGGGTGAGATTCGCGACTACGAGACGGCGGAAATCGCCATCCGGGCGTCGCTGACGGGGCACCTTGTGTTCAGCACCCTGCACACCAACGATTCCGCCGGCGCCGTCACCCGGCTCCTCGACATGGGCGTCGAGCCGTACCTGGCGGCATCCTCCGTGGAGGGGATCATCGCTCAGCGGCTCGTCCGCAGGCTGTGCGAGCGGTGCCGGGCGGCTTGGCCGCGGGACGACCTCTTCCTCAAGAGCATGGCCTTCCCGACCGAGCGCCTGACCCCGCAGAACGCGATCTACGACTCCGTCGGGTGCGAAGCATGCCGCAGGACGGGATTCCGCGGCCGGACGGGCGTCTACGAAATCCTGCAGGTTTCCGACGAGATCCGCCCCATGATCGTAGACCGGCGCTCGGCCAACACCATCAAGCGCAAGGCCCTCGAGCTGGGCATGCACACCCTGCGTGACGACGGGTGGGAGAAGGTGCTCGGCGGCGTCACGACGATCGGCGAAGTGCTCCGCGTGTCGGAGGAGGATGAAGAGTGAAACTGGAAACTCGAAATTGGAAATTCGAGACTGGATGCTGAAGATGGCGCGTTTTCACTATACGGCAAGATCGAGTACCGGCGAGAAGGTGGAGGGCGCCGTCGAGGCGACGGACCGCCGCGCGGCCACGCTGCAGATTGAGCGCATGGGGCACGTGCCGGTCATGGTCACGGAGGCGGCCGCGGCAAAGGCCGCGGCAAAGGCCGCGGCCGCGCCGGAGGCGAAATCCCGTGCGCCCCGCGCTTCCGCGCCCGCCCGCCTCACGCTGAGGCGCGGGCACGACAGGATGGGCACGCGCGACGTGCTGCTGTTCACCTCGGAGCTGAGCGATCTGCTCGGCTCCGGCATGAATCTCGGCAATGCGCTGCGCACGCTGGCCAGGCGCAAGCGCCAGCAGAGCGGCGGCTCGGTTATTGCCCAACTGCGCGACGATATCGTGCGCGGCGCCAGCCTTTCGGACGCGCTGAGCAAGCATCCCGGCAGCTTCTCTCCGCTCTACGTCAGCATGATCCGGGCCGGCGAAGCCAGCGGCGCGCTGCACGAGGTGATGCGCCGGCTGGTGAAACATTACGAGCGCGTCCAGGAGGTCAAGGAGAAGGTCGCCATGGCGCTAGTCTACCCCCTGATCGTGCTGGTGGTCGGGGTGGGGACCATGATCTTCCTGGTCGTGTTCGTCGTGCCGCGTTTCTCCACCATCTTCGCCGAACTCGGCAGTTCGCTGCCGCTGCCGACACGGATCCTGGTCATGATGAGCAAGGGCTTCGTCTCCTACGGGCCGATGACCGGGGCCGGAATCGTCCTGTTTGCCGTCCTGGCCTACCGCGCGCTTCAGACGGAGCGGGGCCGGTTCTGGTGGCATCGCTTTCAGCTCAAGTTGCCGTTCGCGCGGGGCATTGTCTCGGCCAATGCCTATGCCCGCTTCGCCAGGACGCTGGGCATCCTGCTGGCCAACGGCGTGCCCGTCCTGCGCGCGCTCGAGATCGTCGAACGCACCATGGCCAACGCGGTCCTGGCCCGCGAGATCCGCAATGCCCGCGACCGCGTGACAGACGGGACCACCATCTCCGGCCCGCTCGCCGCCGGCAAGGTGTTCCCGCCGCTGATGACCGACATGCTCGCCGTCGGCGAGGAGTCCGGCGACATGAGCGGCGCGCTCGAGCATATCGCCACCCGTTACGAGAACGAATTGGACCGCAACGTGAAGATCTTCACGACCGCGCTGGAGCCGATCATGATGGTGTTCATCGCCACGTTCGTCGGGTTCGTCGCGGTCAGCCTGCTGCTGGCCGTCTTCGATATGACCAGCGGGCTGCACATCTAGCCGGAGTGAACCATGCCAATGGGCAACTGGCTCGAGCAAGTCAGGCGGGAGGAGAAAGACATGAACAGACGCAGAAGGCGGGGAGCGGGCGGAGGCTTCGCCCGCATGTTTGGACGCCGGCTTGCCGGCCGCGGTCGAGACGGGTTCACGCTGGTCGAAATCATGCTGGTGGTCGTCATCATCGGCATCCTGGCCGGGCTGGCCGTCACGCGCTTCACGGGCCGGACGGAAGACGCCAGACGCAACGCCGCCAAGGCGGAGATTGCCCGCATCAAGACCGCCGTCGACCTCTACGAGGTCGACAACGGCAAGTTCCCTTCCTCGCTGGGCGAGCTGGTCCCCAAGTACCTGGACAAGGCGCCCAAGGACCCCTGGGGGAACGACTACATCTACAACTCCGGCGACGGGACCATAAGCTGCTCGAAACTGAGCGAGTAGGCGGGGGAATCCTCCTCTGCTCGGATCGGCACGGATGGGCGCGGGAACGGTGCCGGCCAAGTGTGCCGTGGCCGGGCCGGTCCGCGGGCTGTCATGAAACGACGGATCGACAGGAGAGAGCGGGCGGGCTTCACGCTCATGGAGATGATGCTGGTGGTCGTCGTCATCGGAATCGCGGCCGGCATCGTCATCCCGAGGTTCGTGGGGACCTCCCGCCGTCTGAAGCTGCGCGCCGCCGCGCGCACGGTTGTGATGGCGGGCAAATACGCGCGCGGCGCCGCCGTGCTGCGCCAACACCCGATGGCGGTCATCTTCGATCTGGACCGGCAAACCGTTGAACTCGTCAACATCAATCGGACGACGGGTACCCGGGAACGCGAGAGCTTCTTCAACCGACGCGAGGAAGCCGGCGCGGCTCGCGTACCGGCCGGAGAACCGGACGAAGACGCAGCGTCGAAAGCGGCCAGCGACGTCACCAGCCAGATGACGAGGGACCTGCCCGACAACGTGTCCTTCGAGTCCGTCGATAGCGGGCGCGAGGGGATGGCGCACGGAGCCGCCCGCTGGGTCTACTACTACCCGAACGGGACGTGTGACGGCTATGTCGTGCGCATCAAGGACGACCAGGACGCCCGCGTTACCGTCTCGGTCAGTTCCGTTTCAGGCCGGGCGCGCGTCGAAGAGTGATGGCGCTCGGAAGACCGGCAGGATGGAAGACCGGCAGGATGGATGGGTGGCAGGATGGATGGGTGGAAGGATGGATGGGTGGGAGGCGTAGGGGGCGCGTTGCCTGCAGCCGAGGCGGTGCGCTTGGGCGGAATGCACGCGTGCATGCGTAGCCGCCGCATGAGCCGGACCGGATTCACGCTGGTGGAAGTGATTCTGGCCATTGCCATCGCCTCCACCGCTTTGCTGGCCCTGCTGGTGGCGGCCACCAAATGCCTGCGCGTCGCGCGCGTGGCCAAGAACTACGAGAATGCGCGCCATTTCCTCGAGCGGCTCGAAGCGGCGCACCCGATCGGCGAGGACGACATCGCGCAGGGCGAGAGCAGCGGGGAATGTGAGGGCCCGCCCGAAGGATACGCCTGGACCCGCTCGGTCGAACCGGTTGGCGAGGAACGCGACGGACTGTATCGCGTCCGAACCCGCATCCACTGGTCTGACCGCGGCAGCAACACGTTCGAACAGGTGACCACTTACGTCTATCTGGGAGAGAAGGAAGAATGATGAGGACTCGGCAGAGGTCTGAACGCGCGGGAAACCCGCCCCTGGCGCGGAGCGCTTCGCGCCCCGGCGCCTTTAGCCTCTGGCGGAGGGGCGGTTGGCACAGCGTTTCAGGCGGGCGGGGTCTGGCGGCGCGGGGCGGCTTCACGCTGCTGGAGGTGCTGGTGGCGCTGGTCATTCTGGCGGCCGCGCTCGTGATTGTCGTGGGCACGTTCTCGGGCGTGGTCAAGGCCTGGCGGCGGGGAACCGAACTGGTCGAGGACCTGCGGCATGGCGACTTCGTTTTCGAGCAGGTCACCAGTGCCCTGCGCTCGGCCGCTTTCTTTCATACCTCGCCGGGCACGTACGGGTTCTGGTATCAGAGCGGCGGCGACCGCGACGAGATCAGCTGGGTCTGCTCCGGCGGCGCCCTGGCCCCCAGGAGCGGCATTCTCGCCGAGGGCATGCACCGGGTGCTGCTGGAGATGGGCTCGGCCGACGACGGCGGGCCCGCCCTCGTCGCCAGAAGCTGGTCCGTCCTGGCCGACTGTTCGCCGGAGGAGGTCGAACCCATCGTGCTCTCCGATCGGGTCGAGGGCTTTGACTGCCGAATCGGCGTTTTCGATGAGGACACCGCCGAGTGGGAATGGACCGACACCTGGGATGACGAACAGACCAACACGCTCCCGCACCGGCTGCTGATCACGTTGACGTTGGTCCCTCTCGAATACGGCGAAGTCTCCCCGAAACTGCAGCGCATTGTGGAAATCCCGCTGGGGCCGCTGTCGACCGGGAAGCGGCCGCCGCAACCGTCCGCGCCCCCGCCGCAGGAGGCGCCGATACGCGGGCCCGGCACGCCGCCGCCGCGGCGGGTGGGGCCCAAAGCGAGGGGATCCGGCGGAACCACCACCATTCATGCGCCGGCGCCCGGTGGACGGTAGGGGCGTGGTGGGTAGCGGAGCGCGGATCGCGGAGCGAGGGTGGCGATGAGCGAACAGGGCGAAAGGTGCGGAAGCGGGCAGGAGGGCATGGCACTCGTGATTGTGCTGTGGATGGTGGTCATCCTGTCGCTCATCGTGGCCTCCTTTGCCTTCGACATGCACGTCGAGGCCCGCATCACCTCGTTCTACCGCAAGAAGCTGAAGGCCGACTACCTGGCCCGGGCCGGTGTCGAACGGGCCCGGATGCTGTTGTGCAAGAGCGCGAGGAAGAAGACGCTCGACGAAGAAGAGGAGGAGGATGTGTTCGAGTGGCATATGTTTTCCGAACGGCTGCGCAACGGGATGCGGGTGGACGAACAAGTCGAATTCGAGGAGGGCCGGGTGGATCTGAGCATCGTGCCGGAGCCCGCCCTGCGCAACGTCAACTACCTCAAGAAGGAAGACTGGCAGGATCTGTTCTACGTCTCGAACGTGCCCGAAGGGATCTGGGATGAGTTGATCGACTGCTTCTTCGACTGGACCGACCCGGACGTCTTTCACCGGCTCAACGGCGCGGAAACCGACGACTGGTACAGCAAGCTCGACCCGCCGTACCAGGCGAAGAACGGGCCGCTCGATACGATCGATGAGCTCAAGCTCATCAAGGGGTTCAGCACCGAGGTCCTCTATGGCGGACTGCCGGAAGACGCGGCCGAAGGAACGGAACCGATGAAGGGTATTTTGCAGTGGCTAACCACTTTTGGGGATGGTAAGCTCAACGTCAATGCCGCCTCGTTCGACGTGTTGATGACGCTCCCATTCGTCGATGCAACGGATGTGGAGGAAATCATCGCGGCCCGTGGCGGCGAAGACGGGGTGGAAGGCACGGAGGACGACGAGCATTTCAAGAACGTGGACGATCTGCTCGCGCGCGTGCCCGGCCTGGACGCCGCGCTCAAGAACTACATGACAACGGACTCGCAGCGGACTTTCCGTGTGACGTCGGTGGCCAGGATCGGCGCCGACCCAATCTACGGATTGGAGCGCGGCGTCCAGTGTATCTTGAGTCTGGAGGGCGAAACGAATCTGACCGTGCTGAGCTGGCAGGAGGAGCTGTAGCGTCGAAGCGGCGTCTCGCCGCTTCCTCCGGGGCCGAAGGCCCGGACCCGTGCGGAACGAACGGGCCGGCAGACGCCGAAGCCGGCAGAGCGAGGGGCAGGAACGGTGGCAAGCAAACTGATAACGGGTTTGACCCTACGCCGCGGAATCGCGGAGTGGACCGTCGTCGACCCGAGCCGAGGCGGCGGCGCGGTGCTGAGCGCCGGGCGGGCCGATCTGGCGCTGCCCGAGGGGGCCGATCCGCTGGATCCGGCGCTGAGCAAGGAGCACCGGGACGCGACCGCCGCCGAGTTGAAGGCGAAGTGCGGCGGCGTGAAGGGGACGGTGGCGGTCGCCATCCCGTCTCAGCATCTGTTCCTGCGCGTGCTGAGCCTGCCCGTCGTCGGCCCGGACGAACTGGCGAGCATGGTCGAGCTGCAGGTCGACAAGTTCGCGCCGTTCCCCATCGACCGGATGGTGATTTCTCACGAGATCCTCGAGGAGCGTGACGCCCGGTACCGGGTCCTGGTCGCCGGCGTGAAGCGCGAGTTGGTGGATGGGATCGGCGAGATGTTTCGCGGGACGGGGATGCGCCTGGAGCGTGTGGATGCCGAGGGGCTGGGATGGTGGCGGCTGCTGCGCGATGCCGGCGCCGTCGCGGAGAAAGGCCGCCAGATCATCCTCGTGCTGGACGTCGCCGGCGAGCACCTCGTCGTGGCCCACAACGGCGTGCCCGTGGCCGTCCGATCGCTGGGCGCCGGGGCGGAAGACGAGCCGGACGAGGAGCGCGAGACGGAGATTGTCAGCGAGATCTCCTACACCCTGACCGCGCTGGAGGCCGAAGCCGAGGCGGGCGAACGGGAGGCTGCCGCCGCCTCGCTCTGGCACTGGGGCGACGCGCCGGACGGGCTCATCGCCCGGATCCGCGAGGAGTGCGCGCTGGAGGTCGTGCCGCGAGCCCTCGATGCGTTGCCCGCCCCCTCGCAGGGGATCGCCCTGCGCGCGGCGGACGCCGAGCACACGGTGCTGAATCTCGCGCCACCCGCGTGGGAACGGGCCCGGCAGACACGCCGCGGCCGGCGCCGCCTGATCGGGGCCTCCGCCGCCGCGCTGTTCGTCTGGCTGCTCGGCGTCGGCGCCATCTTCGGCGGGGTCCACTACGAGCGCACACGCCTGGCCGACGTGAAGAAGCGGCTCGATACCGTCTTGAAGCCCGCCGAGGAGGCGAAGGCGATCCGGGAGCGCATCCGTGAGCTCGAATCGTACGCCGGCGAACACGACTCCCCGCTCGAATGCCTGCGCGAAATCTGCGACGGCCGTCAACCCATCGGCGTCGACCTTACGGAATTCGTCTACACGCGGGGCGTCCGAGTCGACCTGGTCGGCGTTGCGACCGACGACAACCTGTACAGCCAGTTCTACAAGCAGTTGAATGACTCCACCCTGTTCAGAGTGGAGCGGGCCAGCAACATGCCGCGCCGGACCAAGGACGGCAGAAGAGTCCTCGAGTTCCGCGTGACGTTGCTGCTGGCCGGCGAGACGGAGGCCAGATGAACCTATCACGGCGCGAAGCCCTGTTGAGCTGGTTGACGGCCGTCGTGGCGCTGTTCGGCGTGAGCGTCTGGTTCGGTTCGTCCACCTTGCAGCAGTGGAAAACGTTGCGCGAAGAAAGCCGCGTCGTGGCGGGCCAGATCGTCGTGGCCGAGCGTCTCGCCGCGCGCCGGGCCGAATTCGAGACCCGGTACGCGGAGGTCAAGAAGCGGTTGCCCTCCTACGAGAGGAAGGAGAAAGCGGCTTTCGCGTTCGAAGACAAGGTCAACAAGCTCATGGAACAGCACGGGTTGACGCGCACGGGGCGCAGCCGCTCGCCTACCGAGAAACGCCGCGGCGAGTTGTGGGAGATGTCCCTGCGCCGGGAATGGGACGGGGATCTGGAGGGTATCGTCCGGTTTCTCGAGGCCGTTCAGGCCGGCCCGGACATGATGTCCGCCGAACGCGTGCGCATTGCCGTCCGGAACGGGCCGGACGAATTGACCGGTGATTTTGTCGTGAACTATGCCTACGGCCGGGCCGCCGAGCCGAGCGAGGGGGACGAACAATGAGACGCAGCAGACCCGGAAGGTCGCGCTGGCTGGCCGTCGTGATCGGGTTGGCGCTCGTGCTGCAGGGGCCCGCCGCGCCGGCTCAGTCCGAGGGCGAGGGGGGTGCCGACCAGTGGGTGACGCTCAGCCTGCGCGACGCGCCGCTCGAATTCCTGCTCAAACTCTACGCCAACCTCACCAAGCGCACGTTGCTGCAGGCCGAAGGCGTGGACCTGAAGAAGAATGTCACCGCCTATGGCCCGACGGACCTGCGGCTCACGAAACCCGAGGCCATCGGCGTCATCGAGGGGATTCTCGCCATGCACAACGTCGGCCTCGTCCCGGTAGGGGAGCGGCTGCTCAAGGTCGTCCAGATCGGGACCGTGCGCCAGGAGGGGCTCGGCCTGCGCATGGACCTGCCCGAGGAGGGTGTCCTGGAAACGGACCGTCTCGTCAGCCAGGTGGTCCAGCTTCAGCACATCGATGTCGGCGAAGCGCAGGGCGCCATTGCCGGCTTCGTTCACGGGTACGGCAAGATCCAGACGCTGGAACGTATGAACAGCCTGTTGATCACCGATACGGAGATCAACCTGAAACGGATGATGGAGGTCATCGAGTACATCGACCGCCCCTCCGAGATCAAGGTGGAGCCGTTCGTCATCAAGATCCTGCACGCCAAGGCGAGCGAGATTGCCGGCAAGCTGAACCAGATCCTCGAGGAGTTCAAGGAGGAAGAGAAGACGCCCACGCCGGCCACCCCGGCCGCCCCGCGCCCGCCCGCCCTGCGCGGCGTCATTCGGGCCAGACCGGTGCCGGGCGTTCCCGAAACGCCCTCCATCACCAGCACCGGCGCGGTCGTCAAGGACGTCCTGCGCGGCAAGGTGAAGGTCGTGCCCGACGACCGTTCCAATATCCTGATCGTGATTACCCGCAAGGAGAACCTCAAGTTCATCCAGGACATTGTCGAGGCGCTCGACGTGCGCGTGGATCCCGACACCATCGTCGAGGTCTTCTTCCTCGAGTACGCCGAGGCAGCCGAGGTCGCCTCGCTGCTCAGTAGCCTGATCGGAGGCAAGGCCGTGGACGTCAAGCAGCCCGCCGGCGCCCCGAAAGGCGCGGCGGATGAGCGCATCCAGAAGCTGGAGGACTACGCCGCCAAGCCCGGCGCGCCGAAACCGGAACAGCCCGCCCCCCTGAAGCTGCCGGCGGACGTCGTGTCCATCGGCGAACTGTCTTCGGCGGTCAAGATCATCTCGGACAAGCGGACCAATTCGATCCTGATCAGCGGCAGCAAGGGGGACATCCAGATCCTGGCCGACATCATCGCCAAGGTCGACATCATGCTGGCGCAGGTGCTGATCGAAGCCGTGATCCTGGAAATCGGCCTCAACGACGACGTCATGTACGGGATCGATTGGCTCCAACGTTCCATGGTCGCGTTCGAGGAGAAGGAAGGCGAGAAGGAAGGCAAGTTTGCCTTTGCCGGCGGCTCCAAGCAGGGGGCCGGCAGTCCCCGGGATGCGGCCTCTCTGCGGACGGTCCAGGAAGTGTCCGACGCCGTGTCGGGGCTCACCTACTACTTCTCCCTGTTCGACTACCCGATCGACCTGGTCCTCAAGGCGGTGGCGTCGTCCTCGAACGTGCGCATTCTGTCCACGCCCATCGTGATGACCACCGACAACAAGGAAGCCTCCATCCTCGTCGGCGAGTCGCGCCCGGTCGTCACGGGCACGAGCACGGAGTACACCACGACCGTGCGTTCCGAGTATTCGTTCAAGGACATCGGCATCGACCTGAAGGTCACCCCGCACATCAACACCAACGGCTTCGTCGTGATGGAGGTGGCGCAGAGCGTGGATAACGTCGCCGGCGATGTCACCATCGACGGCAATGCCGTGCCCATCATTACCAAGCGCAGCTTCAACGCGTCGATCGCCGTGGACAACCGCTCCACCGTCGTGCTCGGCGGGCTCGTCAGCCACGACACCAGCGGCAGCCGCAGCAAGGTCCCGCTGCTGGGCGATATCCCGCTGCTCGGCATGCTGTTCCGGAACGAAACCCGAACCAAGACGCGCCGGGAACTGCTCGTACTCATCACGCCCTATGTCCTGATGAGCGGGGAAGAGGCCGAGACGGAAACCGCGCGCCGCATGCGCGAGATGGAAAAAGCCAAGGGCATGTGGCGGCGGGGCTGGTCGGACAGCGCGCTGGCCGAGCCTTCGCCCGCGGAACTCAAGGAGCAGAAGCGGGCCGCGCGCCGGGAGGCCGAGCAGCGTTGGGACCAGAAGAACCGGGAGAAGGAGGACAAACGGTTCCTCCGGCGATGGTTCAGGCGCCGCAGCAAGCCGAAAGAGGACCAGCCGCGGCCGTCGGAAGAGTAGCCGTGGCCGCGCAGCCCCATGCCCCGCATCGCAAAGGTTGTCGTCGATATCGCGCTTGACCGCGAATTCGACTACCTCATCCCCGACCACCTCCACGACGGCCTGCGGCTCGGCAGCCGGGTTCTGGTCCCGTTCGGCCGCTCGGAATCGCGCGGGTATGTCGTCGGGCTCGCCTCCGAATCGGCGTTCCCGTCGCTCAAAACCGTCAAGCAGGTGATCGGGCCGAAACCGCTCGTGGACGAGCCGGTGCTCGCCCTGGCGCGATGGCTGGGCGCCTACTACGCCGCGCCCGTCGAGCACGCCATCCGCGCCGTTCTGCCCGGCGCCGTGCGGCGCGCGGGCGCGGGCTTCAAGGAGCAGCTCTTCGTCTCGCCCGTGGCGGAGGCGGCCCCCGACGAGGCGGCCCTGGCTCTGCTCGAGAAACGCTGCCCCAAGCAGGCGGCCGTGCTGGCCGCGCTGCGGCGCGACGGCGGCAGACCCATGGCCGAGCTGACGCGGGAACTCGGCACGGGCGCCGCCGTCGTGCGCGCGCTCGCCGAAAAGGGATTCGTTCGCATTGGCCGCGAAACGGCCGAACGGGACCCGTTCGCCCGACAGGTCTTCCTGCCCACCGACCCCCTGGCGCTCATGCCCGAACAACGCGCGGCCCTCGACCTGACCCGCCGGGCGATCGAGACGCGCTCGCCGCCGGTCGTTCTGCTCTACGGAGTGACCGGCAGCGGCAAGACGGAAGTCTATCTCCAGGCGATCGCTCACGTGCTGGACGGCGGCGGCGGCGCGATCGTGCTCGTGCCGGAAATCTCGCTTACCCCGCAGACGGTGGAGCGGTTCAAGAGCCGGTTCGGCGACAACATTGCCGTGCTCCACAGCCACCTGTCGGAGGGGGAGCGCCACGACGAATGGCACCGCGTGCGGGAAGGAAAGGCCCGTATCGCCATCGGCGCGCGGTCGGCCGTCTTTGCGCCCGTGCGCAAGCTCGGGCTCATCGTGGTCGACGAGGAGCACGAACCGACCTACAAGCAGGACGAGTCCCCGCGGTACAACGCCCGTGACGTGGCCGTGATGCGGGGACACATGCAGGCATGCGCCGTGCTGCTGGCCTCCGCCACCCCGGCGCTCGAATCCTATTTCAATGCCAAGCGCGGCAAGTATGGCCTGGCCGTCCTGCCCAGGCGCGTCGACAACCGCACGATGCCCGTGATGCGGATCGTCGACATGCGGCTCGAGGCCGAGCGCGTGGGCCGCCCGACCGTGCTGTCCGGCGACCTGATCGAAGCGATCCACAGGCGCATAGACCGGGCCGAGCAGACCATGCTCTTCCTGAACCGCCGCGGATACTCCACCGCCCTGATCTGCCGCAAGTGCGGCTACGTGGCGCAGTGTCACCAGTGCAGCGTTTCCCTCACCTATCACAAGAGCGTCGACCAGCTCCACTGTCACATGTGCGGAGCCGTCAAGTCCGTGCCAGGCGCCTGTCCCGAATGCCGGGACCCGGCCTTCAAGTACACGGGCGTCGGAACGCAGCGGGTGGAGAGCGTCATCGCCAAGGTCTTTCCGCACGCCCGAATCCGGCGCATGGACTCCGACGCGGTGACCCGCAAGGATGCGTACCGGGAAATCCTGGGCGATTTCAAGTCCGGGCGAATCGACATCCTGATCGGCACGCAGATGATCGCCAAGGGCCTGCATTTTCCCAACGTGACCCTGATCGGTGTCGTCTACGCCGACTTGGGCCTGCATTTGCCTGATTTCCGCGCCAGCGAGCGGACGTTCCAACTCCTCACCCAGGTCGCCGGCCGTGCGGGCCGCGGCGAGGTCCAGGGCGAGGTGATCGTGCAGACCTATACGCCCTTCAATACCGCCATTCAGGCCGCCAGACGGCTGGATTACGAGGGATTCTGTGACCAGGAGCTGGAATTCAGGCGCGAGTTGAATTACCCGCCCTTCACCCATCTGGTCTGCCTCACCGTCAAAGGGGCATCCGAAGAAAAGGTGGCTTTTTCCGCGCGCGCATTGTCAAAAGCCCTTGAATCCGCGTTGGCGGGCAATCGCGTCTTTCTCTCCGGCGCCACCCCGGCGCCGCTGGCCCGCATCAAGGGCGCCTACCGCTACCAGATCATGGTGCGCGGCCCATCCGTTCGCGCCATCACTCCGGCGGTCAATCAGGCCGTAAAGGCCTCGAAATGGCCCGCGGGCGTGTCCTGCAGCGTGGATGTGGACGCCTTCTCCCTGCTGTAGGGAATGGCTTGACTGGCCGACACGCTCTCTGTAGTATACGTGGGCAATTCGCTTCTTCGCTTTGTGAACGGGACGAAGGTTCCGCGGCACGGGTGAGGTTTTGCCGTTTCCTGCCCGGCACGCGCCGCAACGCGTGAACAGGGCGGCGCAGGGGTTTGAGCAACAGCGGGACGGGCGTGGAACGGCGCGGCAGGCCGGCATCGCCGGCGGCTTGGGTGGTTTGTCGAGGCTGAAGGGGAAGGGGAGCAGGGCTGATGACAGCTCAGAAGAAGAAGTTCGGGCAGACGATGCGGATCGACATCTCGCCCGATGCCACGGACAGACTCACCAAGACCACCAGCCGGGTTCTCAAGGCGAAGACCGGTTCGATTGCCACCCCGCGCGTGTTGCCGCGCATGCCGGGCATGGTCGTGCTGAAACGCAAAGAGTATGCGGATTCGCACTACGAGGAACTGCTCCAGAGCATTTACGACGGGGTCCTGATCACGGACATATCCGGAAAGATCAACGATGTGAATGTGCGCGCGATCGACTTCCTGAACTACACCAAGGAAGAATTGCGGCATCTGACCGTCTTCAACATTATCTCCGGGGCCGAACGTTCCCTGCTGACTCAGATCCGGGAGAACCTGAAGAGCCAGCGTTTCACCCTGATTCAGGCCTACTGCGTGCGCAAGGACGGCACGACGTTTCCCTCGGAAATCGCCGTGAACATGCTGCACCTGACCCAGGAAGGGCAGTTGTGTTTCTTCATTCGCGACATCACCGAGCGCAAGAAGGCGCAGCTCGAACTCCAGGCCGCCAACGCGCGGTTCCGGCTGGCCGCGCGCGCGGTCAACAGCGCCATCTACGACTGGGATATCGAGAAGAACAGCATCACCTGGCATGACGGCCTCACGGAGGTGTTCGGCTACGACCTGGCGGACGTGGACTCATCCATGGAATGGCGCGTGGAGCACATTCACCCCGAGGACCGGGACCGCGTCCTGGCCCAGATCTCGGAGGACATCGCCCAAGGCATTGACTTTGTCGCCGAATACCGGTTCCGGACCGAAGAGGGCCGTTACCTCGACGTGTGGGACCGGGGCCGCGTCGTCCGCAATGCCGAGGGGCATGCCGCCCGGATGGTCGGGAGCATCAGCGACATCACCGAACGCAAGCGCACCGAGCGCGAGTTGCGGGCCATGACCGTCGAGTTGGCCCGGTCGAATGCCGAGCTGCAGCAGTTCGCCTACGTGGCGTCGCACGACCTGCAGGAGCCACTCCGCATGGTGGCCAGTTTCGTCCAGTTGCTCGAGCGGCGGTTCAAGGGCCAGATTGACCCCGAGGCCGACGAATGGATCGGATTCGCCGTGGACGGTGTGAAGCGGATGCAACGGCTGATCAACGATTTGCTCGAATATTCGCGGGTGGGAACCCGCGGCAAGGAATTCGAGCCCGTCGACTTCCGCATGGTTGTCGAACGCGTGCTGGTCAACCTGAAGGCGACCATCGAGGACAACAAGGCCAAGGTCGACTGCGGCGAACTGCCCGTCGTTTACGGCGACGACCTCCAGCTGTGCCAGTTGCTGCAGAATCTCATCGGCAACGCCATCAAGTTCCACGGCGACACGCCGCCCGAGGTGCGGATCAGCGCCCAGCGAGGCCAGGACGAGTGGATCTTCTGCGTGCGCGACAACGGCGTCGGCATCGATCCCCAGTACAAGGAACGCATCTTTGTCATCTTCCAGCGCCTTCACAGCCGCAACCAGTATCAGGGCACCGGAATCGGCCTGGCGATCTGCAAGAAGATCGTCGAACGGCACGGCGGCCGGATCTGGGTCGATTCCGAACCCGGCAAGGGCTCTTCGTTTTGCTTCAGCATTCCAGAGAAAGGGAACAGGTAGTCATGACTGAACACGACGCCGGAAGACCCGTAGAAATCCTGCTGGTCGAAGACAATCCGGGCGATGTGCGGTTGACGCGGGAGGCGCTGAAAGAGAGCAAAGTCCTGAACAACCTTGTGGTCGCCGAAGACGGGGAAGAGGCGCTCGCCGTGCTCAGGCGCAAGGGCCAGTACGCCGGCGCCGCACGGCCCGACATCATCTTCCTCGATCTGAACCTGCCCAAGAAGGACGGCCGGCAGGTGCTTGCCGAGATCAAGGGCGATGAGCGGCTGCGCCGGATTCCCGTCGTGATCCTCACCACCTCCAAGGCCGAGGAAGATATTCTGCGGACCTACGACCTGCACGCCAACTGCTACATCACCAAACCGATTGACATGGAGCAGTTCATCAAGGTCGTGAAGGCGACGGAGAATTTCTGGTTCACGATCGTCAAACTTCCGTCGGCGATGGTATAGGGAGAACGAAGCCGTGATCAGAGGCAGTGACAGACCCGTAGAGATCCTTCTGGTGGAAGACAACCCGGCCGACGTGCGCCTGACGCAGGAGGCCTTCAAGGAGAGCGACGTGCCAAACAACCTGCACGTCGTGCAGGACGGGCGCGAAGCGCTCTCGTTCCTCCGGCGCAAGGACACCTATGCCGGCGTCGCCGTGCCCGATATCATTCTTCTGGACCTGAACCTGCCGAAGGTGAACGGCCACGAAGTGCTCGCCGAGATCAAGACGGACGACAACCTGAAGTACATTCCCGTCCTGATCCTGACCACCTCGCGCGCCGAAAAGGACATTGTCAAGACGTACGAGTTGCAGGCCAACTGCTACATCACGAAACCCGTGGACCTGGACGAGTTCGTGACGCTGGTGAAGTACATCGAGTACTTCTGGCTCAGCATTGTGCGCCTGCCCAGGAGATAGGCCGGACAACGTGCCCGTCAAACGCATACATGTACTGCTGATCGAGGATAACCCCGGCGACGTGCGGTTCATGCAGGAACTGCTGGCCGAGGAGGACGATACGCCGTTCTCCCTGCAGTGCGCCGACCGGCTCGCCTCCGGCCTGGAACGGCTGAAGAAGGGCGGCGTCGACGTCGTGCTCCTCGATCTGTCCCTCCCGGACGGAGCCGGGCTGGACACGTTCGTGCGGGCGCATGGCGCCGCGCCGGACGTGCCCATCGTCGTGATGACGGGGCTCGACGACGAAACCCTCGCCGTGCGCGCCGTGCACGAGGGCGCTCAGGATTACCTCGTCAAGGGTAACGTCGACAGCAACCTCATGAGCCGCGCGCTGCGCTACGCGATCGAACGCCAGCGCATGCTCGTGGAACTCGAACAGTATACCCAGGAACTCCAGGCCAGAGAGGAGAGCCTGCGCAAGCTCTCGCGCGCCGTCGAACAGAGCCCGACGGTCGTCATGATTACCGATACCCAGAGCCGTATCGAGTATGTCAACCCGAAGTTCACCCAGATCACCGGCTACACGGCCCAGGAGGTCATCGGCAAGACGCCCAAGTTCCTCCAGTCCGGCGAGACGCCTCCGGCAGAGTACCAACGGCTCTGGAAGACTATCCGCGCCGGCGGCGAGTGGCGCGGCGAGTTCCACAACCGCAAGAAGAGCGGGGAACTGTACTGGGAATCCGCCTCCATTTCCTCGATTAAGGACTCCGAGGGGCTGATCACCCATTTCCTGGCGGTGAAGGAGGATATCACCCCGCGTAAACTCGCCGAGGAAGAACTCGAGCGAACCCGCGCCAGGCTGGCGATCGCCGAACGGCTCGAGACCGCCGGGATGGTCGTCGGGCAGATCGCCCACGACTTCAACAACCTCCTGACGCCTCTGCTCGCGTACCCGGAATTCATCAAACAGGAACTGTCCGAAGGCTCCAAGAGCCGCGAAGACCTCGACATGATCGCCCGCACCGCGCAGCAGATGGCGGATATCAACCAGCAGCTGCTCGCCCTCTCCCGCCGCGGCCATGTCCAGCATCGCGTCCTTAACGTCAACGACGTCATTCGCGACGTCATCGTGCTGCTTAACAAGGCCGTCGTGCCCGAAGGGCTCTTCATCAAGACCATGCTGGCCGACGACCTGATGAACATGAAGGGGGCCGCCGAGCAGCTCGTGCGCGTCGTGGAGAACCTCTGCCAGAACGCGATCGAGGCCATGGGCGATACCGGTACGCTCACGATCGTCACGGAAAACGTCTACCTCGACCAGCCCTTCGGGAACTACGCCAGCGTCAACAAGGGCGAATATATCAAGGTGACGATCACCGACACCGGCTGCGGGATCCCCAAGGACAACATGCTCAAGGTCTTCGACCCGTTCTTTACCACCAAGAAGGCCACCAAACAACGCGGGTCCGGGCTCGGATTGAGCGTCGTCTACGGGATCGTGACCGACCACGACGGCTATATCGACCTGGAGAGCGAGGTCGACAGCGGCTCCACCTTCGTCCTCTACTTCCCGGTGTGCCGCGAGGATATCGAGGCCGATGCGTCTCTCTCGCTCGGCGAAGTCCCGCGCGGTACGGAGCGGATCCTGATCGTCGACGACGATCCGCTCCAGATAGAAGTGAATACGCGGGTCCTGAGCAGCCTCGGCTACCGGGTGGACGGCGTGGGCAGCGGGGAGGAAGCCGTGGAATTTCTCAAGCGGGAAAAGGTCGACCTGATCGTGCTCGACATGATCATGGATTCGGGCATCGACGGCGCGGAAACCTACCGCCGTATCCAGCAGTTCAGCCCGAACCAGAGGGCCGTGATCGTCTCCGGCTACGCCGAGTCCGAGAAAGTGGATCTGGCCCAGAATCTCGGGGCGGGGGCCTACATCCGCAAGCCCGTGACGCGCGAGAAGCTCGGCAGAGCCGTCAGGCTGGAACTGGACAAGAAATGATGCCCGCTCCGGAGGCTGCACCCGCCATGGGCGGCCGCCCTTCCAAGGCCAGAATCCTGCATGTCATCACCCGACTGGACCCGGGCGGGTCGACCACGAACACGATTGTCAGCGTGGACAGACTGCGGGAGTTCGGTTTCGATACGGCGCTGGCGTACGGGGTGACGGCAGATCCCGGCCGCACCGTGCGCTCGCGCTTGGAACAGCTCGGCCTGCCCGTGTTCTACTCGCCCAGCCTCGTGCGCAATCCGAACCCCGTCAAGGACGTCGCCGCGCTGTTGGCGCTGCGCCGGCTCATCCGCGGCGGCGCGTTCGATCTGGTGCACACCCACTCGTCCAAGGCCGGCGTGCTCGGCCGGCTGGCTGCGCGCCAATGCGGTGTGCCTGCCGTGCATACCCCCCACGGCCATGTCTTCTACGGCTATTTCGGGCGCGCGCTCAGCGCCCTGTTTGTCCGCGTCGAACGGGCCATGGCCCGCTCAACGGCGCGGATTGTCTCGCTGACCGATATCGAAACCGATGAGTCGCTCGCCAGGGGCGTCGGCCGGCCCGAGCAGTATCGCACCATTCACAGCGGCGTGCCGCTCGATGCGTTCCGCGCGATTCCCGAAGAGCGCGGCGCCGCGTTTCGCGCCAGGTGGAATGTGCCCGCCGGCACGTTCCTCTTCGTCTCCGTCGGGCGGCTCGTCCCCATCAAGGGGCATGACGTCCTGCTGAGAGCCTTTGCCAGGAGCGATTTCCGGCCCCGCCATGCCGTGCTCGCCGTGCTTGGCGACGGGCCCCTGCGCCGCCCGCTCGAAACCCTCTGCTCGGAGCTGGCGTGCCCGGACCGCGTCCGATTCTGCGGTGGCGGCGAGGACGTTCGCGCGGCGCTGCGCGCCGCCGACGCGTTCGCGCTCGCCAGCCGCAACGAGGGGATGGGCCGCGTCTTCGTCGAAGCCATGGCCGCCGGCGTCCCCCCCATCGGGACCGCCGTCGGCGGCGTGCCGGCCGTGCTCAGACATGAACAGACGGGCCTCCTCGTGCCGCCGGACGACCCCGCAAGCCTCGCACGCGCGCTCGAGCGAATCGTCGCCGAGGAGCCGCTCCGCCTCGAATTGGGCGCGGCCGCGGCGCGCGACGTCTATCCGGAGTACGACGAAGCCACGATGGTTCGCCGCCTCGCCGGACTGTACCGCGAGGTGCTGACATGAGACACGCGAGGAATGGAAGAACGCAAGGACGCAAGGATGGCGAGGCACGGCTGCGTTCGTCCAGTCTGCCATTCCGCCAATCTTCCAATCCTCCAGACTTCCAATCTTCCAGTCTTCCGCCGGGGGCGGGGGGGATGACATGATATGCGCCATTCACCAGCCGCAGTTTCTGCCGTGGCTCGGTTATCTGCACAAGATGAACACCGCCGACGTGTTCGTCTTTCTCGATAACGTCCAGTTCAAGAAGAACGAGTTCCAGAACAGGAACCGCGTGTTGACTCCCAACGGCGCCCAGTGGCTGACCGTCCCCGTCTCTTTCCGGTTTGGCGACACCCTTCGAAACGTGAAGCTGGCCGAGAACGTCCCGTGGCGGCGGAAAGTGTGGAGAAGCCTCGAGCAGAACTACGCCCGGGCGCCTCACTTCGGCGAGTTCGCGCCCGGCCTGTACGACGTGCTCCAGCGCGACTACGCCAACCTCGCCGAGGTCAACACGGCGACTGCCCTCTGGCTGCGCGCCTGTTTCGGGATCGTCACGCCGACCCTCGTCTGCTCGGACCTGCCCGAGTTCGACGCGGAACCCACCCGGCGCCTCATCGATATCTGCCGCCACGTGGAGGCCGACACCTATCTCGCCGGGGCAGGCGGCAGGGACTATATGGACATCGGCCTGTTCGAACGCTCGGGCCTCAGGCTCGTGTTCCAGGATTTCTTGCATCCCGAATACCCCCAGTGCTATAGTCAACACGGCTTTGTATCGCACCTCTCGGCCGTCGACGCGCTGTTCAACTGCGGCGGCGGGGAGGAGGCCAGAAAACCGTTGAACCTGGATCGCGCGAACGCGTAGCCTGGCCGCGCCCTGCCCGGGCAGGCGCCCGTGTCGCGCTGGTGGACCGATGAACATACTCGCACTGGGCGCTCATCCGGACGATATCGAGTACGGCTGCGGCGGCCTCCTGCTGCAGGCTGCCAGCGCCGGGCACAAGGTCTTCCTCGATGTGTTGACCGACGGCTCGGCGTCTGTCGGGGCCGATCGCAAGCGGGAACAGGAACAGGCCGCTGAATTCCTGGGTGCCGGCGGTCTGTTCTGGGGCGGGTTCAAGGATACCGAACTCGTCGCGGGCCGGCCTCTGATCGTGGCTATCGAATCCGTGCTCGCGAAAGTCAGCCCCGACATGGTCTTCGTCAACTTCCTCACCGACGCACACCAGGACCACATGGCTCTGGCAAGCTGCGCCGTGACGGCCTGCCGCTACGTCAAGCGGGTCTTCTTCTATCACGACTATACGACACTCGACTTCCAGCCCGATACCTTCGTCGACATCAGCCCCGTCCTTTCAAGAAAACGCGAACTGCTTGCACACCACCGATCCCAGGTCCAAAAAGCCTATCCTACGGGCCTGGACATGCTGGAAAGCGTCACGGCGCTGGCGGCTTACTACGGTTTCATGGCCAAGGTGAAATATGCCGAGGGATTCAAGCCGTTACGCAATCTCATGCAGCTTTGAACGCGCCGGCAGGCATGCCGCTGCCCGCCGTCAACCATGATTCCCCATTCCAGACCACGAGTCGACGACGAAGACCTCCGGGCCGTAGCCCGCGCGCTGGAGGCGGGACACCTCTCGCAAGGAGAGGAGGTCGCGCGTCTGGAAGCCGATTTATCGGCTTTTTTCGATGGGATGGAGGCCGTCGTCGTGGGGTCCGGTACCGCGGCCCTGTATCTGGCCCTCGTGGCATCAGGCCTGCTACCTGGCGAGAAAGTTGTCATCCCCTCGTACACGTGTAACAGCCTGTACGCGGCGGCGGTGCACGCCGGCGGAAGCCCGGTATGCGTCGATTGCGCTGAGGACGGCCTCAGTGTCGGGCCCCAAAATGTTGGGGGCCTGCTGGATGGGGAGGTCAGGGCGGTGATCGCCCCGCATACGTGCGGCTTTCTGGCCGACGTCGAGGGGATTGCCGCACTCGGACGGCCGGTCATTGAAGACTGTGCCCAAGCCGTTGGAGGCTATTATGCCGATGGATCTCGCGTGGGAACAAAGGGAGACGTGGCCGTCCTCTCATTCTATGCCACCAAGCTGCTCCCGGCGGGCGAGGGCGGTGCCTGCCTCACGCGAAACCGGAACATCGCCGGCACCATTAGGGATTTGCGGAATTGTGATGAGCGCCCGTTGGACGCACGGGCATTCAACTTCAAGATGGGCGATCTCAACGCCGCTCTGGCAAGGGCAAAACTGCAGAAATTGCCGATTCATGTGGAAGAACGCGCCAGAATTGCCGAGAAATACGACGAAGCGTTCGGAAACAGCGCGTTCCGTACCCGAGCAGAGCAGAAACAGGCAGTCTGCTTCCGGTATGTCGTGGAAACCGACTCGAGAGTGACCGACTTCCTCGAGAAAGCGAAGGAAAGGGGGATCCTATGCCGTCGGCCGCTGTGGCGCCCGTTGCACCACGCACTCGGCGGGATTTGCCCGAGAACCGAGTGGCTGGAGAGCCGTTTGGCCTCGGTCCCCCTGTATCCCGGGCTGACGGAAGAGGAGATCGGCGTAATCTGCGGTACGTTGCCACGACTACTTGGAAACGATGTATGAGCCAGAACGATCAGGCGAAGCGAGCGGAAACCGAGAAATCAGGTCTTATTCTCGGGAGTGTCGTACTGCTGGCCAGCCTTTCCCTCCTGCTCGCCGCTCATCTGTTTAAGGTGCCGGCCGTGTTTGAGCGGCTTGGCATTATCATTGCCACCTCCGTCTGTTTCGTGTTTTACGCCACGCCGCTGGTGATCAAGGCCGCTCACAGGATCGGCGCCCTCGATATGCCCGGCGGGCGCCGAATCCATCTCACGCCCACCCCACGGCTTGGCGGCATTGCGGTGTACCTGGGCGTGGTGGCCGCCCTTGTCCTTACCAGCCGCGCCTACATGCCTAATCTAAAGGCTCTGCTTATCGGCTCCACCCTTGTCTTCGGCGTCGGACTCCTCGATGACCTTCGCAGCATAGGGCCCTTCACCAAGCTCTTCGCGCAGTTGGCCGCCTGTGTGATCCTTATCTTGGACGGTGTCCATGTCACGTTCCTTCCTCCCACGTGGTGGGGGATCGCCGGCGAGTATCTCATCACCGTCATCTGGATGGTCGGCATCACCAACGCCATCAATTTCCTCGACGGCATGGACGGATTGGTCGCCGGACTCGTCATGGGTACCAGCGGCATCTATTTCATACTGTCGCTCCTGCTTGGCTCCAACATGCTCGCCTATTGCTCCGTCGCCCTGTTCGGCGCCGCTATTGCCTTTCTCGGGTTCAACATCAAGCCTGCCCGCATCTTCCTCGGAGACAGCGGCAGCAATTTCCTTGGCTTTTTCCTCGCCGCACTCAGCATCCAGGGCGAGTGGGCCAGACACGATCCGCTCGTCTCGTTCTTTATCCCCATTCTCATTCTTTCCGTCCCTATCTACGACATGGTCTTCACCACCCTGAACCGGATTGTCCGAGGAAAAGTCACCTCCGTCCGTTCCTGGCTGGAGTATACGGGCCTCGATCATATCCACCACCGGTTGGAGGGTCTTGGATTGACACGCGGGCGAGTTGTTGTTACAATCTGCTTCCTGAATCTGGCTGTCGGCATGGGGGCTGTCACCCTCTTCGAGGCCAGAACTTACGGTGGTGTGGCCCTCATCGCCTCTGCGTTCTGTGTCTACTGTGTTGTCGCTCTCCTCGAAATCCTTGGCGAGAGTCGGAAATAGATGGTTTTTCTCAGAATTGAGAATTGGATGGGTGTCAATAAGTGGTCAATGGCTGTTAACAGTATGGGGCAGAGCCCGGTAACAAGCCCTGTCTACGTGGATTTGCAGCCCTCAACAGCCATGTTTGGAGGTTGTTAACAACTTAAGCCTGGGCTTTGTGGACCGATGTCTCTAACTGGGTAGCTACCAGGTATTGTTGTGTTGGGCAGGCGACGAAAACGACGAAGTGGAAAAGGCGCCGAACAAGGCGCTCGAGGCCAGCGTAGCTATCGCGCCGCAGCCTCAGCGCCCCCGTTGGGCGGAGCGGACCGAGATGTACACCGAATACTGGAACTTGAAGTGTCTGCCGTTCGAAAATGCGCCTAACCCGCGGTTCTTCTACCCGTCGAAAGGGCATCGGGAGGCGATCACCCGCATGATCTTCGCGATCAAGACGCGTAAGGCCATGGCCTTGGTGACGGGCGATTACGGCAGCGGCAAGACGGTACTCTGCCGGGCGGCGATCGACAAGCTGGGCGTCGACGAATACGCAGTGGCGTTCGTGAACAATCCGAGGATGGATTCGCTCGACATCACCCGTGAGATTTCCTTCCAGTTCGGCGAGGAGATTCCGTCCAGGGGCAAGTACGAGGTTCTGCACGCTTTCAACAGCATCCTGGACCGCCACGCCGAGAAGGGCAAGCATTGCGTCGCCATAATCGACGAAGCCCAGCTCATCATGGACCCCGCCACGTTCGAAGACCTGCGTCTGCTGCTGAACCACCAGATGCAGGACCGGTTCCTGTTGACACTCGTGTTTGTGGGGCAGTCCGAACTGCTGGACAGGCTGCGGACGATCCCGCAGTTGATCCAGCGCATTGCATTGAAGTTCCACATTCCGTCGCTCGGAACGGACGAAGTGGGCAGCTATGTGCTGCACAGACTCGAGACGGCGGGCGGGCGTGGCGACATTTTCAGCGAGACGGCCGTCAAGGAGATCGCGAAACTGAGCCGGGGCAACCCGCGCGAGATCAATGCCCTCTGCGACATGTGCATGCTCTTGGGTTCCCTGACGGGCAAGAAGCAGATTGGACCGGAAGAAGTTGCGGAGGCAGGCGCGGAACGGGGCGCATGAGCCGGCACCGCACAGCGGTGGCCGGCGTCTCGCGCCGGGGCCGCGGTGGCGGAGAGGGAGCCGGGACGTCTGACGAACCGGAGGATCTGATGCGACTTAGCCATCTACTCGAACAGAGCGGCAAGACCCTGCCGGAGATGGCCGGGACAGGCGAGCCGAAGGCGGCGCCCGCGCCGGCTCGAACAGGGCAGGGCGTTGCCCCCGCCAAGCCTCCGCGACGGGGCCCGGTGTCCGTCATGCCGCAAGGCGGCGAGCCGGCGGACGAGGGCGCTCGTTCTGAACAAGCACCGCGGCGCGAGCATTCGGGGACGCCCGCGGAAGCCGCCGCCTCGGCCGGCGTCTCAATGCCTCAGAACAAGGAAGCGACGTTGACGCGGGCCAAGGGGCTCCTGGCGAAGCTGTTCCTGCGGTGTCTGGATTCCGGCGCCGACAAACGCGATGTCTGGCCCGCGGCCCAGTCGATCGCCGCGGATCTCGGCTCGATCATCTCGCTTGACGCGAGCATCGCCCGCGTGCTCTATCGCACCACCAAGAAGGAAGAACGGCTCGTCAACCACAGCGTGAACACCGCCCTGTTCGCGCTGGATCTGGCGGCGGACGGAAGCTGGCTGCGCTCGGCCACCCGTGAAGAGGTCGGGGCCGCCGCGTTGCTGCACGATATCGGAATCGCCGCGCTCGGCATGGATTGCCGGCTCGACGAAGCGAACCGGAAGTACCGCCAGCACGTATCGGCCGCCATCGATCTGCTCGATTCCGCACAGCTTCCGGATGTGGCCGTCCGAATGATTGCCCAGCACCACGAGCGGTTGGACGGCAGCGGGTTCCCGGGCGGCATTTCCGGCGAGGAGTTTGCGCCGTGCAGCCAGGTCCTCGCGCTCGCCAACGTTTTCGAGCACACGGTGGGCGACATCCGGCCCAAGGGCCGGTCCCCCGTCGACGAGACCGACAATTACATGCAGTACATCCTGAAGGCCTATCGCAAGGCGTTCGACCGGGAATGGCTCAAACGCCTGCTCTCCAAGCGGGGCTTCTATCCGGTAGGCTCGATGGTGGAACTCAACAACCGGTCCATTTGCCTGGTGCTCGAGGAGCACGAGGGCTTTCCGTTGCGGCCGGTGGTTCAGGTCATGATGGACGGGGCCGGTCGTTACCCCGAGGAGCCCAGGATCATAGACCTGTGCAAGACGGACGCGCTGTCGATCATTCGCAGCGTGGACCGTGGGCATGGCGAGGGGTCCTTGAGACTATGACGCGATTTCTTCAACGAAGGCTCTGCTGCGCGGGCTGCGCCGCGTGCCTCGCCCTGGCGCTGGCTGGGTGTGCCAGCCTCAGGCGCGAACAGGAGCCCGTACGCCACAGTTCGCCCGATATTACCGTGCAACTTGGCAGCCTCATGGCCAGCCAGGGCGCGGCACAGCCTGCGGCAGCCGCCGCTCTCGCCACGCCCGAACCCGTCGGCGAGCCGGAACTGACTGCCGTCGAACCGCCGCCCGCGGCGGCGGCGCCTGTCGAGCCGGCGTCGGCGGAACGGCAGCAGGACACGGTTCTCGACATCCTGGAACCCGTGACCGAGGCGGAGGAGGAAGCGCCGGTGCTCGAGCCCGAGGCGCCCGCCTCAAACGCCGCCGAACCGGCGGGAAAGGCCGAGACCGTTGAGTCCGAGCTGCGCATGCTCACGGAGCAGGGCCGCGCCATGCAGGCCGCGGTTCAGGACGAAGAAGGCGCCGCCGTAGGTTCTCAGCAGGGCGACCCAAAGTACGTGTGGCCTGGCGACAGACTGATAGTCGAGATGTGGGCGGGGGACAAAGCCGGTCAGATTCCGGGGTTCCCGATGGAACGTGAGATTCCGTCCTCCGGCGAGATCTTCATTCCGCTCGTTGGACTCGTCAAGGTCGCCGGCAAGACCGATGAACAGATCAAGGCCATCTGCGATGCGAGCTTCGCCGAGGTCCCGGACGGGCCCGCCAGCGTCGACGCGGATACGATTCGGCCCGGCGACACGATCACGATCCAGGTATGGCTCAAGAACAAGGCCAGCCAGTTCACCGGGTTCCCCGTTGCCTTGATCATTTCCGACCGGGGCGAGGCCTTCATCCCGCATCTGGGGCCCGTTAAGGTTGCCGGCCGCAAATGGTCCGACGCCAGAGCGGTCGTGGAGACGTATTTCAGCAAGATCCTGAAAGAGCCCACCATCCTCATGCACCATCGCTCGGCGGCCGCCTCGGGCGAGCGGCACCAGGAGGGGAAGCCCACCGTCATCGTTCGCCATGTGGCCAAACCGCCCGAGGGAGAGTTGAAGGCCTCCTTTCTCGCCCAGCCCCGCGTCGCGCTGCTGGGGTGGGTCCAGAATCCGGGCCTGTATTCCCTGGAGAGAGGCATGCGTGTCAGGGACCTCATCGCCAAAGCGGGCGGGTTGAGACACTACGCCAAGAGTAAAGGGTTGATCCTTGTCAGGGGCGAGAAGGCCGAGCCGGAAGTGATTCGCATCAACATGAAGAACATTCTCTACGGCCGCAGCATGGAGGACAATATCGAACTGCGGACGAATGACGCCATCTACGTGGCGCCGATGGCGATCTGGCAGACCGCGGACGCCGTCCGGACAGTGCTGCTGCCCGTCTTGGCCGTTCGCGATGCCGTCTGGGTGTACGACAGGTTCTCAGAGTAGCAGGACGAGGAGCCGGAACCATGCCGCTTGAAGAACGGGAACTCGTATTCAGTGATTACCTGCGCGTGCTTGTCGCGCACAAATGGTTTATCCTTATCGTCGCCGTTCTCGTTCTGTTCGGTACGTGGATGTGGACGCAGAAAGAGCGGCCCGTATACGAGAGCCGGACCCGGATCAAGATCCAGCGGACGCAAACGGTGGCGGACATCCTGAACGAGGCGGTCGTCAGCAGCGGTGACGTAATTGCCAATTACATCTACGAGATCAAGAGCGAGGCCGTCCTCAAACCGGCGGCCGACCTGCTGGCGGCGCAGCAGCGCGGCGAGGCCGAGGACCTGCTCGGCGCGCTCAAGGGCGCCGTGCGCTCCACGCGCGTGCAGGGGACCGATTTCATCGACATCTTCGCCACGGCCTTTTCGCCGAAGGAAGCCAGACTGAGAACGGCCGCAGTTCTGGAAGCCTTCGTGCGGCACCACGAGCTGTCTCTGACCAAGAACGCCAGGCGGACCAAAGAATTCATCCAGCAGACGCGAGAGCAGTCGATGGACCGCCTGATCGCCGAGGAAGCCAAGTTGCGCAAGGACGTCGGGTTGCGCGCCGTCACCGGCCCGCAGGCCAGCGATCTGGCGCTGCTCCGCGACCGGCTTATCGAGGCCAAGATCAAGCTGCAGCGGCTTCGCGATTCCGGCGACTACACCGACGAATTCCCGGAGATCGTGAAGTACAGCGAAACGGTCAAGGCCATCCAGGAGCAGATCGAGGCGGCGGCCGAGACGGAGCTCAGGGCTCAGGAGCGAATCCGGCGTTACGAGCAGCTCAAGGCGATGGTCGACGACATGCACAATTTCTTCACCAGGCGGCTGGAGGAAGCGCGAATCGCCGAGATGCGCAAGGGGGAGGTCGTCATCGTCGTCGACCACCCGACGGAAGCCCGCATGGTGACCGCCGGCAAGGTTCGCACCATCATCGCCGGCGGTTTGCTCGGCCTGATGCTCGGCATCGTGCTCGCCTTCTTCGCCGAAAACATGGACACCTCCGTGCGTACACTCGTCGAGATCGAGGAGGCCTTTCGGCTCCCGGTGCTCGGGATCATTCCCCACTTCTCGCCCCACGACATCGATGTGCCCATTCGCCCGCGCGGTCTCTTGAACCGGATCAAGTACTCCCAGCTCGTGAACTCTATCCGCGTCATGCGGCGGACCTTCGGCGCCTGGTCCACCCGGTGGTGGACGCGGCGCGGCCGTGTGCGCCACCACAGAACCTTCTGGCCCGTCGTGGCCTTCGCACCCAGAGCGCCCGCGACCGAAGGGTACCGCGCCATTCGCACGAGCCTGCAATTGGCCGTGAACAACGGCAAGCTCGGCGCCATCCTGGTCACCAGCTCCGGGCCCGCCGAAGGCAAGACGACGACGCTGGTGAACCTGGCCCTCACCTTCGCCCAAGGAGGGCGGAACGTGCTGGTCGTCGGCGCCAATATGCGCCGGCCCACCATGTACCGTTTCTTCGGCCTCGAGCGTGAACGGGGCCTGTCGGATATCCTGGTCGGCGATATCGACTGGCACGAGGCGATCAAGGACTACCGCGATATCGCGCTCGGAGAGAAGGCCGAAGAGAATCTCGCTACCGCGCCTGGTATGGAGCACCTCTCGCTGATCACCTGCGGCGGCCGTACCCTGCATCCCGCCGAGTGGCTGTCCCTGCCGGTGTTCGAAAAGCTCGTGCGGCAGTGGGAGGCCGCCTACGACGTCGTGCTCATCGACGGCACGCCGATCCTGCCCGTGCCGGACAGCACGATCATGTCGCAGCCCATCGGCCGCGTCGTGATCGTCTACCAGATCGGCGTCACGCCCCGCGACTCCATGCGCCGCGCGATCAGCTCGCTCCAGAAGACGGGCGCCCACGTCCTGGGCATCATCATCAACGATATCCAGTCCAAGTGGGCCAGTACGCCGGACTACTATCACTATCGGAAATACTACGGCAAGCCGGAGAAGAAGGGCTGGCAGCACCAGCCGGAGTAGGCGCAACCGTCACGATGGCCGGAGCCCGGAGTCTCTCCGTCTTGTCCGCCGCCTTGGCCGCCGAAGGCCCGGCGGAGGCGGAAGGCCCGGCGGAGGGGGTGGACGATCAACCATCAAGCATTAACCCTTAACCCTTCCCTACACGATGCCTTCACTCTCACTTGAAAAAGAAGTGCGCGGGCGGATCACCCTGGTGGGGTTGGCCCTGCTGGGCGCCTACTTCCTCAGCACGGCCATTGCCCGGGTCGAGATCTCTGTGCTGATCGGCGTCGCCCTGTTCTTCGCCGCCGTGGCGGTGGCGTTCATCCGCGGGACCGACGCGCTCTACCTCGTGATCTTCGCGATCCTTTTCAGCCCTGAGCTGGGCTCGGGTGTGGCCACCGGCAAGACCGGCGGGGAGGGCACCGCGCTGGTCGTCAGGGCAGAGGACGTGCTGCTGGTCGCCGTAGGCCTAGGCTGGATGCTGCGTTCCGCCTATATCGGGCGGCGGTTCGGCATTGTGCGATCGCCCGTGAATGCGGCGATCTGGTGGTACATGACCGCCTCCATCATCGCCACGCTGCTCGGCGTGATCGGCGGCACCGTTCGCCCGAAATCCGGCTTGTTTCATAATCTGAAGTACTTCGAGTACTTCTTTCTCTATTTCATGATCCTCGCTCATGTGCGGCAGAGGAGGGCGGGGATCCGCATGATCTGGGCGCTGCTGGTCGTCTTTTTCTTCGCCATGATCTACGGGTACACCCAGATCGGTACCGGCGGACGTCTGGTCGCCCCGTTCGACGCCGAGCCGAACACCTTCGGCGGCTACATCGTGCTGATGATGTGCCTGGCCGTCGGTATCGCGCTGGAGGACAGGCGCGTGCAGGTGCGTACCGCGATGGTGTTGCTCGTGCTCTTTGCCACGCCCGTGCTCCTGTTTACGCTCTCTCGCGCCTCCTACATCGCGCTGACGGCCGCCGTTTTCGCCTTTCTCATTTTCAGCCGGCACCGCCTCCTGGTCGCCTCGATCATGCTTGCCCTCGTGATCGCGCTGGCCGTCGGGCTGCCGCTGCTGCCGGACCGTGTTCAGAAGCGCGTCACCGGCACGTTCGAACGGGGCACGCAGTATCACGTCCAGATTGCCGGGATCGACCTGGACCCGTCCGCGTCCGCGCGAGTGATTTCGTACCGCAAGGCCATCGAGGTCTGGGCCGACAAGCCGCTGTTCGGCCACGGCGTCACCGGGACCCTGTTCGTCGACGGCCAGTTTGTGCGAATTCTGGCCGAAACCGGCGTCTTCGGGCTCGGCGCCTTTCTCTACATCTTTGCACGACTACTCGGCGAGGTCCGACGCGTGACGGCTTCCACCCGGGAGCGTTTCTTCAAAGGCGTTGCCATGGGATTCCAGTGCGGCGTCTTCGCGATGCTCGCCCATGCGCTCGGCGCCAACAGCTTCATCATTATTCGCATCGCCGAACCGTTCTGGTCGTTGGCCGCCCTTGTGCTCATCATTCCGCGGTTCGAGGCCGAGGCGGAAGCCGAGACCCAGCCTGACGCCGCCGCTGCAGCGGTTGCCCGGCCGTACGCCGAGGAGCCGGCCCCGGCCGCGACTTGGCCGGACGTGTCCGGTAGGAGTCTCTGAGCGTAGATCGAACGGGCGTCTTTCGCCCAGAGGCCGCGGCGCGCTGTGCGGCGCCGGATGTGACGAGGTGGAAACTTCGTCTGGGGCCGTGTCGCCCATAGTAGAAGAGCCGTCCCTGGTTCGCCATAGCCCGCAGGGCGACGCCGTCTCGGCTCTTCCCCCCCGGCTGCACTCCGTGCAGCCGGGGGCCCGGGCCTGCGGCCCGGAGGAAGCGGCGAGACGCCGCTTCTACTTTCAAGTTTCAGGTCAGGCCCTCGAGCCAGCCGAGCAGTCTGTCCGCGGCCGCTTGCCAGGTGTGCCGCGAGGCCATCTCCAGCCCGCGCGCGCGCCACGCCGCCAGCGTTTGCGGCGAATTGAGCGCCGCCGCCGCCCGCTCCACGCATGCCTCCTCGTCTGATGGATCAATCTCCTGCTCCGGACTGCGGAGAATTTCCTTCGCGGGCACCCGTTCGCTGTACAGTACCGCGGTCCCGCGCGCCGCCGCCTCCAGAACTGGAAGCCCGAACCCTTCGTACCATGAGAACTGCCACAGCATCGTCGCGTTTGCGATGAGTGCATCGCGCTCCGACGGCGTAACCCAGCCGGCAAACCGGACGCGGTTCTCAATGCGCTGCTCGTTCACCAGCCTGTGCCAGTACTCCCCGCCGCAGAAATCCTTCCCTGTGAGCACCATCTCGAGGTCGAGATCGTGCTCGTGCACGCAGCGGGCAAAGACGCGGAGCATCCCATCGACGTTTTTGTTCAGGGACAGAGCGCCGAGATAGAGGATGTACCGGCGCCTTGGAGGCGCCGCTCGCGGCACGTCCGGGGCCTGCCCGCGTATGCCGGGGTAGATCACAACAATTCTATCCGCGGGATAGCCGAGAAGCTCCACGACGTCGGCCTTCGTTTGCTGTGAAATGGCCACAATGAAACGGGCCCGACGCACACGTTTCACCAATGCGTCTTTGAAGCGCCGTACGTCAATGTCAAAAAACTGCGGGATCCGCAGTTGGCACAAGTCGTAGAGGATACAGCCTACCGGCGCCCGCTCCAGAGCGGGTACGAGTTCTGTTGTCGCCAGAAACACGTCACTGTCGCCTCGTGCACCGAAGCGGGGAACGGCGACGCCACGCTCCCACAGTCTCGTCACCAGCCTGTCGGGCATGGCAATCGGCATACATCTGACGTTGGCCGGGCGGCCTCTGCGGTAGCGCCGGTACGAGCGCAGGCGGCCTGTAGAGACGCCCAGCCGAAACACGAATTCCATTTGCCATTGGGCCGCGCCTTGCGCCGCCACATGCTCAAGAAGCGGGCGCACATAGTTGCTGATCCCCCCCTCAAAGAGTACGGGCAGCGCATCGACCGTAAAGGTAGGCACGGTTCACCCTCCCTGCAGGATCGATCGGACGGCCTTCTCAACCAGTCGCGCGATATTCTCCTGGGAATACACGCGCTCGGCCAATTCCCGAACCTCTGCCCCCAGCCGCTCGCGTTCTCCCGCGTCTCTCAGCAGACGCACGCAGGCATCGGCGAACTCGGCGGGCGAATCGGCGATCATGACGTTTTCGCCGTGCACCAACTCAAGCCCTTCGGCGCCAACGGTAGTCGACACGATCGGTTTGCCCAGCGGAAAGACATCGAACAGCTTCGAACGAATTCCGGACCCCAGACGCATGGGGAGTATGTAGACGGCCGCCCGTGATATTTCCGCGGCCAGATCCGGCACGTACCCCTTCACCGTGATGCCCGGACATTGAGCCAGCGCTTGCACTCGCGGGGCCGGGTCTCTGCCGATCAGGTTGGCCTTGGCCGCGGGATGAGCATCGCGTATGCGCGGGAATATCTTTTCCACGAAGTGGCAGGCGGCGTCCACATTCGGTCGGTAGGATTGGTCTCCGGTCATGATCATCAAGTCCGGGTCTTCCGGTTGTGCCGCGAGGTCCCGGGCGCCAAGTTTCTTCACGATGCCGTTGGGGATGACCCAGACGCGGCTGCGGAGCGCGATCGACCGGAAGTACTGCGCGTCCAATTCGGAGACGCTGACGATATCGCTTACCCGTGGCGCATACTTGCGCTCCGAACCGGCGGCCGAGCGCCATCTCAACCATTCCCAGGCTCTGGCCGGGCCGCGCGCCCGCTGCCAGTCGCGTCTGGCTCCGCCTGATGTGCCCCAGTAGTCGACCACGATCGGTACGCTGTCCTGCCAATCCAACACGTCACGCAGCAGGTAAGGAGTCTCCAGCCAGACGAGATTCGGCCCGAACTCCGCGAACTGCCGGTCGAAAAACGCCTTCTCGCTCCGGTCGAAGACCAGGTTGGAACTCGACAGGACGGCCCGCGCGCGCTTCATCCACAAACGCCAGCCCGCGTCGTGTGCACGCGGGCGCGGGCAGTGCGCCAGCGTGGCACCCAGTCCGGCCGCCCACGCTCTCGTCTCCGGCGGGACGTCCGGTGCGATACAGGCGATGTGCACCGTGCCGATCTGCGCCATGGCCTGCGTCAACGAAGCCATCCGCATCTGGCCGCCGGCCCGGATCGGGTAGGGGAGATCGGGCGCCACAACCAGGATTCTTGGCGATTTCGACACCGTGTTCACCCCAGATTCCGGGCCGGCCGACCCACACGGCCCGGTGTTATCGCGCGGGACACTTGTTTCCTTCGCGCAACCCGCGATAGAGGTCCGCGACCTTCTTCGCGTGCGTCTCGAGATCGAATTCCTTCGCTCGCGCGCGGCCGTTTTCCGCCATCTGCGCGCGCAGGTCCGCGTCAGCCAGGAGCCGCGCCAGCGCTCCGGCGAGCTGCGCCGGGTTCGCCGCCGGCACGAGCAGACCGTCCTCTTCGTCCCGAATCAGCTCGCCGGGCCCGCCCTCGTTCGTTGCCACCACGGGCAGACCGCACGACCAGGCCTCGATCATCACGCGCCCGAACGGTTCGCCGTGCGACGGCACCGCCAGTACCGTTGCCGCTTTCATGAGCGAGTATACGTCATCCCGCCACCCGGCAAAAACGATATTGCGCAGGCCCAGCCGCACCGCCGTTGCCTTCAACTCCGATTCATAGTCGCGTTCCGCCGGCAGGGCGGCCCCGGCCAGGAGACAGGTGCAGGCCAGCCCTTTCCCGTTGAGGACGGCGCAGGCCGCCAGTAGATCCTCGAACCCCTTCCAGCGCGTGAACCGGCCGACCGCCAGGATGACGGGACCCGGTCCGATCCCGAACGTTGCGCCCAGGTCGAGGCCGGGCGCATCCGCCGCCTGCCGGATGGGGAGCCCGTTGTAAATGACGGTCGGCGTCTGCCCCGCGCGCGTGAATGGTTTCAGGCTTTCGGCGACGGCTCCGGAATTGGCGATCAGCGCGTCAGCCCACCTTGCACGCAGCCGGTCCAGCCGCGGATCGCGCGTCAGAACGCGCACGTGCCACACGCAGGGGATCCGCAGGCGCCGCGCCGCCGCGCCCGCATAGAGCATGCACCGCGCCCCGTTCACGTGCAGCATCTCCACGCCCGTTTCCCGCAGCGTCCTCGCGAGGTGCGAGACCACCGACGGAAATCGCAGCCAGCCGGCCCGTCGCAACGTGGGCCAGGCAAAGTGGATCGGTTCCAGTCCGCGCTGCTGCAATCGCGCCTCGACGGCGCCCGGGCCCGGCACGACGGGTACGGGAGACACGCCGTGTGCCCGTACGGCATCGGCGAGATCGATGAAACTGATCTCGCCCCCGCCGACGATCTCGCCGTGATTGAAGATGTAACCTACGCTCAGCATTGGCGCCTCAGAACGCAGAGGCCGATAGCTTTCGCGATGCCCACATCCATGCCCGCGTCCATCGTCGCCTTCACGAGCGGGACCATCAGCCATGTCTTCAGCGAAGGATAGTAGCGTCGCGCCCAGCGGAACCGCCACAGGACCAGCCCGTAGTAGAGTAACAGCAGCGCGCCGAGCAGGCCCGGAACCGCTACGCCCAGCACCAGGCCCGCCGCGACGACCCCCGCCAGGCGCACGCACGGCGAATTCGTGAGCATCCAGCGCACGTGTGCCGCTGCGCTCGGCGTCAGCGCCGTCATCTGCACGCTGGCTACCCCCCGCCTCACGAACCAGCGGAACACGCCCCGCAGGCTGTCGCGCGGCGCGTGACGCACGCGCGCAAACGGGGTGAACACGATCGGGTGCTCCGCCGCGATCCGGCGGCTCACGATCGCGTCCTCCCCGCCGTTTCTGAGTGATTCCGGGAACTCGATCGGCTCGCTCAGAGCACTGCGCCGCACCGCACAGTTGCAGGTCGAAAACGTCCCGACATGTCGCGGCGCACTGTTCGCAGCATGCACATATCGCACGCCGCCGCCCGGGAAACCGAGTATGTTCTCGCACTGCCCTACCGCGCCGCATGCCGGGACCAGCACCGCGCCCGCCGAAGCCGCGGCATCCGGCGTTTCCATCAGCGGCCTGATGAGCTCCCGCAGCCAATCCTCCTCCACCTGGCAGTCGTCGTCCGTGAAGGCGACGATGTCATGCTTCGCATGTTCGAGGGCCTTGTTCCGGGCGTGCCCGAATCCCAGGCCCTGCACCGGAATGGTGTGGTAATCCACACCGTTGCCCTCGATAGGAGTCGGCGCGTCCGTCTCCTCCAGAACCACGATCTGGCGCTTTCCCTTTTCGTAGTCCGCGGCCAGAATGGAGTCCACCGCCCGCTCGGCCAGAGCATGACGCCCCTTCGTGATGACGATCACCGAGACCGCCGGCCAGTCCGCGACCGCCGGCCTCGCCTCAGACGGCTCATTGCTGCTCATCACTCGTCGTCCTTCGCCGCGCCCTCCGGCACCCGCAACGCTACAGGCATAGAACCCGGTATCGCACCGAACCGGCCAACCGGCCCCACGTCATGGCGGCCGACTTCAGCAGCAGAAGCGCCGCGAACAGGGGCGCTTCCGCCCCTCGCACGGGCGCCGCCAGCTTGCGCGCCCGTCTGACGACCGACACGCACAGGTACGCAAAATAGGCCGGCGCAAGCCCCCACAACGGCCACCAAAAAAAACCGGGAATGAGCGCCCCCAGCAGTTTCTTGTCCGCCGGGTTCGCGTCCAGCCAGATCCGAAGGCCGCGTCGCAACTTCGCCACCTCCACGAACGGGGCCTGCAGGATGAACGCACCCGCGACCGACTTGCGCAGGCACACGGCGTGCGACCGGCCGAACCCGCGGCATTGCCGCAGCATCCCGCCAAGATCCGAACGGTGCGCATGCGCGACCGCCGCCCGGCTCGTGCTGCGGATCGAGTAACCCGCCGCGTAGATGCGTGCGCACAGGTCATGGTCTTCGCCGTAGAGGCCGATGCTCGCATCGAACCCGCCGACCTGCTCGAACACGTCCCGGCGCACGGCCAGATTGCACGTCGGAAAACCGCCTCGAACCAGCGTGTACGCTTGGTACACCCGGTCCTCGCTCGTGGCCGGCAGCGTGTACAGCGAGAGAAACCGCGCAATCACCGCGGCCGAGGGGGCCGGTACGACAGACCCCGCCACCCCCGCGCGCGCGGGCTCCTCCCGGACCACCTCCGCTATCTGCGCCAGCCAACCGGCGGACGCCACGCAGTCCGCATCCGTGAAGGCCAGCCAGACCCCCTGCGCCTCGCTCGCCCCCGCGTTGCGGGCTGCCGCCGCGCCACGCGTCTGTTCGGTCAGCACCCGAATCCGCAACTCCGGGTGCCGTGCCGAAAACGCGTCCGCAATCGCGCGCGAACCGTCCGCGGAGTTGTTGTCGACAAGAATGTACTCCGCGTCCGTGAAAGACTGGGCGGCCAGCCCCTCCAGACAATCGGGAAGATGGCGCGCTGCGTTCAGAAACGGTATGATAACGGAAAACAACATTCCCGCTCCGCCCCCCCCCAATTTGACCGTGTCCGTGCGATTTTCGGATAGCCCGACTTCCCTTCGCGGCCGGGCAGACCCGCCCCGGCAACACGCCGCCACAGCCTACCACCAACGAGCGCACGATGACAAGATAGCTGCGGGCGAATCGCCCGAAATCCTCTTGAAAACGAGGTCTGGAACCCCGAAAATGGCCGCCATGAGCGATATACCGCCGCGAGTCAGCGTGATCATCCCCACCTACAACCGCGCCGACTTCATCGGCCGCGCTGTCGACAGCGTGCTCGGCCAGCGCTACCCGAATGTCGAACTCATCGTCGTGGACGACGGGTCCACAGACGGTACCCGTGCACGCATCGCCGCCGCCTACGGCGAGCGGGTCAAGTACATCGGCCGGGAAAACGGCGGCGCGCCCAAAGCGCGCAATGAGGGGTTCCGCGCGTCCACAGGCGAATTCATCCACTTCCTCGATTCGGACGACTACCTCCTGCCGGGAAGCATCGAGAAGAAGGCGGCCATTCTCGCCGCAGATCCCCAGATCGATTGGGTGTACTCCGACTACTACGTCTCCACCGACGGCAGGCAGCTCAGTCCAAGCCCCTTCCCCGACCGACTGCGCCGCGAGTTGGAGACGATGACCGACATCTTCGACGTCACGCTGCTCAAGAGGGGATTGGCCAATACCGATACCGCTATGATGCGGCGGCGCTGCATCGAAGAAGCCGGCGGGTTCGACGAGCGGCTGGAAGGCCTGCAGGACTGTGAATTCTACCTGAGAATAGCCAAACACTTCAGGGTCAAATTCATCAACGAGCCGCTTGCGGTCTATGTCATACACGGAGGCGAGCGCATTCAGCGCAGAAGAGATCCCTACAAGGCGATTCTGGCGTACACGGAGATCGTAAAAGAAAGATTCCCCGACGACGTGCGCCGGCTCAAATGGCCACGGCCGGGCAGGCGCACCGCCGACGTCCATAACTACTTGGGGAAAGACTACCTCGGCAAGGGCATGCGGCGCGAGGCCCGTGCCGAGTTCCTGCGCTCCATCGGCTGCTTCCCGTTGCAGCGACAGGTCTGGTGGCTGCTGTTGAAGACAGTGCTCTGAGCGTCCTGAGCCGGGCCGCCCTCGGCCAATCTCCCGAATCCGCCCCGTTCCCGCTTTGCCGCTCCGCGCGGAATCCGGCCTATGGGCTGGAAGCGGCCCCCGCTTGCCGGGTGCGGGGACGAAATCGGTACACCGAGTCGGCGTGCCACATGCCTTCGGCGATGAGTATCGGATTGTGTTCTTCTCTCATGAGCTGCAGCAATCGAGTTTGACCTTCCCGATTGCTGCGATAGGACAACTCGCTCACGTACGCCGTTGACGTGTCGAGCCCGGGCAGCCACAGACCGGCATTGGCAAACAGGAAATCCTGAGTTCCGGCCAGTACGATCTGCTCCTCGGACAAGTGGAGAAGGATCCTTGGCAACACGCCTCGCGCGATGTTATCGACAATGAGCTTATCGAATCGACTCAAGAGTGCCGTTGGCTCGGGGATGCCCCTCTGTTGATAGACGGGCCTGACAACGGCGACCGTGGCGAAGAACAGCGTATTCAGGCTCAACAGCGTGGCTGCAGTCGTGCGTCCACGTCCCAATCGGCGTATGAGCAGGACCGGTACGAATGCGAAGAAGGGCCAGATTGCCGTCAGATACCGGCCGCCCATGGCGTGCCGTGGACTGACCCCAAGTACGTAGAGCAGGAACGTAGCGGCGCCGATCGGCAGGAGAAACCACAGAATGCCCGTTTGCCGCCATGCGTTGCCGGCCGCCCGCTGTGAGCGGCTCAGGAGTCCGCGCGCCACGGCCACGGCCGGAAGTAAGACAGCCACGACGGCCACGAACGCGATCTTGAACCGTTTCCCGTACACGAAGAAACGGGCGAGCGCGAGAAGGATTCTCTCAAACCGGGAGAAAACGGCGATGAGATCCATCCCTCGGCTCTGCCCTTGCTGCCTCAGAAAGGATTCGTAGAACAGGGGATGGCACGCTACAAACAGCAGACCGCCCCCCGCGAGCGCCAGCAGAACGGCCGCCATTCGTCCGAATCCTGCCGTCCGGGACCTCGCCAGGAGACACAGGATGCCCGCCGCGATGACCAACCCGAAGTGGTAGTGTGTCAGCATCCCCGCTGCCGCGAGCAAGCCCAGCCACATGAGTCGGCTAATAGGCATACGAGCCGACATGTCGTCCCGCCTGAGGATGACGCGCGCAAACGCAACGGTCAGCCACCCAAACAGATCGTAGGCTCGCGCTTGGAGAGAAATGGGCAACACAGCGGGACTGACCGTCCACAGCAGCACGACCAGGGCGGCTTCCCAGGCGTCTTTCAGCACGTCGCGCGCGAGCCCAAACAAAGTCAGTCCCGTGGCGAAAACGATCAGCGTATTCAGCAGCGGCCCGGTCCACGTGTGCACCCCTGCCAGGAGAATCCATAGATGGAGGAGCCAGAAATAGAGAGGGGGGTGACTGTCATGGCGAGCCAGCCCCTGGGCAATCTGCCCGAAGCAGAACGGTTCCTGAACGGATATCAGTTTCGTGAGCTCTGAGGCCGGTACCCACACCCCAAAAGGGCGTCGCCCCGTCATCCAAAGATGATGGTATGTCTCCTGATGCCCGGTGGCGCTGAGGTAGGTTACCCCCTCGTCGTGAGTGATCGTTTTCTTGTTCACCAACGCGTAGGTGCGCAGGGCAACACCTGCGGCAAGGGCAAGGACCAAAAGCAGATGCCACTTCCGGAAAAGCTGTTCGGCCGGGTTGTCCTGACTTCTCAAGCTGGGCATCGTTTCTGCTTCCTGCTCATGGCCGACACAGTGCCTTGGCCCCAACGCGCCACCCGCCCATTTGATGGTGCCAGATCGCCCTTGCCGAGGCAATCACATATCCGCGTGGCCCATTGGGTACCCCGACGCCCCTCGGTTCTTCGATTCGGACTCCTACGCTTTTTCAGCGTGGTGATACAAGATGTGGGGTGCTCCATGGCATGCAGGTTGCTTGTTGGATGCCTGAGAAGCGTTGTTTTCTGTGGTGTTCGGGTGCGCCTGAACCTATAATCAGCATCAATGGAAAATGAACGGATCATACGCTCCCGTCGTGGTCTGATTCCCGTGGATTTCGCCGAGTTGTGGCGCTACCGCGAGTTGTTTGGCTTCATGGCTTGGCGTCGGATCATCGTAAGGTACAGGCAGGCGGTGATCGGAATAGGATGGGCCGCCATCCGGCCGATCTTCTCCATGGTGGTCTTCACCTTTGTCTTCAGCAACCTGGCGGGAATGTCTTCGGGTGGCGTACCGTATCCGCTCCTCACATTTGCGGCTATTCTGCCGTGGCATTTCTTTGCCGGATCCCTGTTGAACAGCGGCGGTTCCGTCGTGGAGAATTCGGGCATGATTTCGAAGGTTTACTTCCCGCGTCTGATCCTGCCGTTCAGCACCGTGTTGGCGGGCGCGGCGGATTTTCTTGTGAGCTTGGTCATCTATGTTCTCTTGTTGGGTTGGTATCGCCGATTGCCGCCGGTCCAAGTCCTGGCGTTGCCCGGCTTCTTTCTGCTGGCGGCTTTCGCGGCGCTCGGCATTGGACTGTGGCTTGCGGCGCTGAACGTCAAATATCGTGATGTTCGGCATATCGTCCCCTTTCTGGTTCAAACGGGCTTCTTTGTCTCTCCCGTTGGCTATCGAACGCAGGAGATACATAGCCGTTTCCCTGAATGGTTTTGCTCTGTTTACTCGTTGAATCCCATGGTGGGAGTCATTGACGGGTTCCGGTGGTGCCTGCTGGGGCAGGCGCCTCCGGACTGGTGGGGGATTGTCGCAAGCGCGGCCATCATTGCCGCCGTCTTCATCTCGGGGCTTTACTACTTCCGGGCGACGGAACGGCGGTTTGCGGATATTATCTGAATATGCTCAACCGAGTCGGTCATGTCTGACATCGCCATCCAAGTTCGCGGTCTGGGCAAGAAGTACCGCCTGGGCTTTCTTCATCAAGACACGCTCCGGGACCGGATCGTGACCATGGCGCGATCCGTCCTCAAGCCGTCGAGGCGTCTGGCCCGCGCAGAGCGTATCCCTTCCGGACATTCGTCGCACGCGGCCGATTCGTCGAGCCGAAAGGCGATCTGGGCCCTCAGAGATGTCTCTTTCGATGTGACACGGGGCGAGGTCGTGGGGATCATCGGGAAGAACGGCGCAGGCAAATCGACCTTGCTCAAGATTCTCACGCAGATAACGGAACCCACCGAGGGCGAGGCTCGAATCCGCGGACGCGTGGCCAGCCTGCTGGAGGTGGGCACCGGGTTCCACCCGGAGCTGTCCGGAAGAGAGAATATTTTCATGAACGGCGCCATTCTCGGCATGACGCGTGCCGAAATCAGGGCCAAGTTCGACGCCATTGTGGCTTTTGCAGAGGTGGAGGAGTTCATCGACACCCCTGTGAAGCGCTACTCGAGCGGCATGTATGTGCGGCTGGCTTTTGCCGTCGCCGCGCATCTGGATCCGGAAATCCTGCTTATTGACGAAGTGTTGGCGGTCGGGGATGTCGCGTTTCAGCGCAAGTGCCTGGGAAAGCTCGGCCGTGTCGCGCGGGAAGGCCGCACGGTGCTATTCGTCAGCCACAACATGGCCGCGATCGAGCATTTTTGTTCGAGAGTCGTCCTTCTGAGCAAAGGCAGGCTGCAGGCACAGGGGGCTCCTAACGAGACGGTACGTAGCTACCTCGAGGCGACGAGCGAATTCGGCTCGAGCGGCGAGAGCATGTTCCGGGTTGACCGGGAAGCCTTGGCGAATGCATCATCCGATGGCTTTCGCTTTACGGACGTCGAACTGCTCTCCGCCTCGGGAGAGCCAGCGTGTTCAGTGGCCACCGGCGATCCGTTGCATCTCCGCATGCGTTACGAGGCGAACCGCCAGTTTGCCTCCTTGGCCTTTGTCGTCCATCTCAACAACCAGTACGGCTTGCGAGTGCTCCAACTCAACACGACTCCCATCAGCGGGTTCCCTATCACGGAACTCGGACGAAAGGGGCATGTCGACCTGCACATCCGGCGCCTTCCCCTCACTGCCGGGCGTTATGCGGTCGACATCGGCCTCGCTCGGGAGCGCACAGAGTGGATCCTTAAGCTTGAAGGGGTCGTGGTGCTGGATATCCTTCCCAGGGATGTCTATGGCAGCGGGATGGCTCTGGATTCAGGGCGGGGCATTCTGGTAGTCGACCACCACTGGGAGCATCAAACAGAGGGAGCTGTCTCGGAGCCCGACGCGCCAAAGGGGGAAGGACATGTCTGACGATTCCTCTCGGCACCAGGTGGATCAGGGCATGACGAAGGCACTAAGGCGTGCCGGGCGATCGGTTCGAGCACGGATACGCGCGGCCGTGGGCCGCCGGAAGCGCTCCGCCCCGCATCCCTGGTTCGCTGGCTTTGTCGACGACGACAAAGATATCGCTGCCCGCGTGCCCTCTGTCGTTCCGCGCGACGCTGCGCCGTCGGCCGACCTGTCCGCGCCCGTGCTATTCCTCGCTGCCGGACATTCCGGGACGACCCCGCTCACTCGGGTGCTGGAGCAGGCCGGGGTCTATATCGGCAATCGGGAGGATCCGGACTCGCTCAATCCCACCTACGATTCCCTGTACTGGGCGTACGGGTTCGAGCGCACCCTCGTCCCGAAGCTTTGGCGCCAAGGACAGGGGTGCGAATTGGATCCCGGCATGGTGACCACGGTCGGGTTGGCGTGTCTCAGGCGGCATCTCTCCGCCTACAGAGGCGGCCCGTGGGGTTTCAAGACCTGTTGTGCGATGTTCGGCCACGCCCTCTATCGTTTTCTCTTTCCGCACGCACGCTACATCCACCTTGTCCGTGACGGCAGAGACCTGGTGCTGTCGGGAAACGGGTATCTGTACCTGACGAAGCGTTCGTCGCGCAAACAACACTGGCACTACTTCAAGATCATCACCTTTGGCCTCAGCGATGATATCGCCTCCTGTCCGTTCCCGTTCCCCGATTCGCCCGGCGAACATGACCCCGTCATGGAAAATCGGTTCTGGATCGCGGCAAAATGGTGGAAAGAGCATGTGCGAATGATGGAGCACCTTCGGGCGAACTCAGAACTGTCTCCGCAGGTCCACACGGTTCGCTACGAGGAACTGTGCGGCAACCCGGTACCTGTGCTGGCAGATCTCTTTCGCTTCCTGGATGTCGAGTTCACCGAGAGCACGGCGGAGTTCGCCAGGAGCCTCTTCTACACCACGTCGATCGGCCGATGGAAGGAGTGGCAAAGACATGTTAGCGGATGTTCGGAAGACATGGACGGCGTCTTCGCCGGCATGCGACAGGAACTCGAAAGCCTCGGCTACGAGGCGTAGGCGCACATTCCTGGGAGGGTGTGAACGAATGAACACGCGATCCAAACCCGTGAACGTAACGTTGATGTCGTTCGGTTTCAAGTACGGCTTGCCCGCGGCAAACTACTACTTCGATGTCGGCTTCATCAAGAATCCGGCGCGGCTGGCAAAATGGGACTTCTTCTCCGGCACAACAAAGGCCATGCGGAAGTATGTCCTTGAACAACCCCAGACACAGGAGTTCATTGAAAGAGCCTTGCCGTTGCTCAAGTTCCTGGCAACGATTGATCAGCACCAGGTCTTCGCCTTTGGCTGTAACGCCGGAAGACATCGGAGCAGCATTGTGGCGGAGGAGGTGCACCGGCGACTCAAGAAGGAAGGAATCCGTTCCCGGGTCTGCCACAGGGATATCGGTGGCCCGGGTTGAGCTTGGGGAAGAAAGTGGGCGTCGCTGAATGCTCGGAGTAGAGGTATAGAGCGGGGACACATGGTCACTCTGAAAAATTCGCTTCGTGTCGGTATGCGATCGCACGTGTGGGATGAGGCCGGGCAGCTTCGCCCCCTCGTTCCTGCCCCTCCCGTCGACGAGAAGGCGGACGTCGCCGCCATCATTGTCAACAGAAACCGCGCCGATCTCACTGACGCCCTCGTCGGCCAGCTTCAGAGCATGGCCGAGAACCTGCGCATGGACGTCTTTGTTGTTGAAATGGGCTCCGAGGGTGACGGAATCAGTCGGCACGGCTCTTTCCATTACGCAGATGCGGATTTCCGGGGCAAATGCTTCGGGCACAACGTTGGGTTGCGGGTCGCCAGGGCGACGGCAAAATACCGGTACTACTGGATCCTGATGAACGACCTGGTCTTCGAGGACGGAGTCGATGCCGTCGGTGAACTGGTCCGTATCGCCGAGGCGAACCCGGACATCGCGATCATTAGCCCCACCGAGACCGCTGGGGCCTGTCCATGGGGCAAGCCCGTTCCCGGCCGCACGCACCGGACTGTACCGACCTGCGATTACCTGTGTCTGTTGGTGCGGGCTGAGGCCGTCGAGAAGGTGGGCTTTCTGAACCCGGACTTCAAGTACTGTTGGGGCGCGATCCACGAACTCGCATACAAGCTCTACACGCGGGACTGGCGCGTAGCCTACTGCGACAAGGTGACCGTGCGCCATCTCGGCGGCACCACGTACGGCAAGGCGGCCAAGACGGCCTCGCGGGCGGAATACCAGAAGAAGGCGAAGGCTTTCGCGGCGCGCTACTTCGTGGAGCACTATGGAACGGACTGGGATGACGTCTTTACCCGCGCACTACCCGAAGAGTTGAATTGGTTCAGCTTCCGGAACACAAGAGGACAGTGGGAGGCCGGTGACGTCCAGCCCCCGGCGAGACGCAACCTGCTGCGCAGGCTCGTCCGGAGGGCTCGGCGCGAAGTCAAAAGGCTCTTGCGGGTAGCCAGAGCGCTTTCGCGTTCCGGTCGTCTGCGTCGGCAGATCGACAGCCTGAACCCGTGGTACTACAACGTCTCGATAGGAGGCCTGGAGGTCGTTCCCGGAATCGGATCGAAGCAGTCCGCCGAAGAGTTGATCAATCGCGTGGCGTACCGCTCCCGGCTGCTCGTGGACCGGGTGCAGCAGAAATACGACGTCGAAGGAAAACGGATCCTCGATATCGCTTCGAATTGTGCCTACTGGTCCGCGCGATACGCGGAACGCGGGGCCCGTTCTCTCCTGGCGGTGGAGGGCAGAATCGACTACGTGAGGCAGGGACTCCTCTACTGGGACAACAACCGTTTCATGCCCCGGGGGGCGTACCGTTTTTTGCACGGCAACGTGATGGCGCACGATACGTGGGACCAAATTCGACTGGAGGCCCCGTTCGATTTTACCCTCTGCTGCGGCATCCTCTATCACGTGCCCGCCTACAGGCGGTTGATCGAGGACATCGCGTCGGTGACCACCGAGGCCATCCTCATTGACTCCCGCGTCTCGGATTCCGGAGAGAAACTGATCGAGGAACCCGGTGGACATTGCTTTGACGCCATCGTGGAAACGCGCGTGAAACTCAGGCCCAACGTAGACAGCCTTTTCGAGGTGCTGCGCCGGGTGGGCTTTGAGCCGCTTTCCCTCGGTAGCGCGGGCCCCGTGCCCGTGGGGCTCCGCGGCGCGGATGACTATGAGGCGGGAAACAGAATCGCCTTGCTGGCCCTGCGCAAGGAAAAAGCCGGCCGAGCGTAGATAAGGAGATGGTCGTGACTCCTTTGCCTTCTCCGCTGCGTGCGATGCGACATGTTCTCGGGCTCGGCCTCCGGCGTCTCCGACGGAAGCCCATCCGTTGGGTGCAGGTGGAGCTGACGAACCACTGCAACTACCGCTGCCGCTTCTGCCCTCAGAGCAGATGGCGCCAGCAGGCCTCGGGCGCGCCCTACAACCGAGCCAAGGGATACATGGACTTCGACCTCTACCGCAGGATCATTGACGAGGCAAACCAGGTCGCCCTGGGCGTGAACTTCAGTTTCTTCGGGGAGCCGATGATGCACCCCCGTTTCCTGGACTGCATGGAGTACCTGAACGGAAGAAATCCGGCCCTGCGGGTGGTCATGAACACCAATTTGTCCTTGGCTACGCAAGAGATATTCACCAAGCTGATCGAAATCCGACTGGACAATCTGCGACTCAGTATCGACGCCGCAACGCCGGAAACCTACGAGACCGTCAGGCCGGGAGGTCGTCCGGTTGACTTGGCCGGCCGTGAGGTAGACGGAAACCGTTTTGAGGCGGTTTGCCGGAAGGCGGAATGGTGGTTTTCCCTCTGCGAACACACCCCCACTCGCCACGTCTTCACGGTGAACAGCTGCAACCGCCACGAAGTCAAGGCCTTTGTGGAGCGTTGGTTGCCTCTCCTGGGAGAAAATGATGCGGTTTTGACCAAATCGGTGCTGTCCTACGGCGGCAAGGTCTTCGACGATCTCGTGAGGCCGAACCCCTGCAACGTCTGGGATGCCGGAGGTTTGACCGTGGATTGGGCCGGCAATGTCAGTCCCTGCAATCTCGACACGAACATGGACCTGGCCATCGGGAATGTGGAACAGAGCACGCTCAAAACCCTGCGCGAGAGCCCCAGGTACCGCGAACTGCGCAGGGCATCGAACAAAGGAGACATTGCCGCCTGTTGGGCGTGCGTCGACGCTAACGATTGGCGCCGGAATCTTGTATTTCGCAGGGGGGATTGCGTGTCTGAAGACGCGTTTTATATCCATGATTGATCCGGAAATGCCCGTGCGCTCGAAGCTTCACCGCGCGACCCCCTAGAGAGCGCCTGGAGACAAATGCGGCGCTGCAACAGCCAGCACGGTGAGTTCTTCGCGGACCGCCGCGAAGCAGGCAGAGACAATTCCAACCCGACACGGAGGCACACCCGTTGAAATTCCGTCTTCCGTTTGTGGAAATCGGCATACACCGCCGGAGCCCGAAACCGGCGGCAAAGGAACCGCCGGAACTGCGCAGGGCGGCTTTGATCGCGCGATACGTCTCTGAAGGCCAGAACCCGTTTCTCGTCAGTTTTCCGCGAACCGGCAGCCATTGGCTACGGGCCATAGCGGAGGCGTATGTCGAGCGCCCACAACTGAAGCTTACCTTCTTTCATCCCGGCCGCGAGGATTTCTTTCTGTACCACACCCATGACCTAGACCTCGACGTCGTCTGTGAGAGTGTAATCTATCTCTACCGCAACCCCGTCGAGACCATTTACTCCCAAATGCGATACGAGGGGCCGGTACAACGGGAGACGGAGTGGGTCGTATACTGGACGCGTTTGTACGGGTTGCATTTGCGCAAGTGGCTCCACGAGGAGAGGTTCACGACCCGGAAGACGGTGATTCGTTACGAGAACCTTCGAGCCAACCTGCCCGGCGAATTCCGGAAGATCTCCGAGCATTTCAACATGCCGTTCGATCCGAAGAAATTGAAGGCCTGCGCCGAACGCTGCACCCGGGATGTGATCAGCGCCAAAGCCGGGCACGACGCCCGGGTGATCAACAAAGACCCCGCCTACCCGGAAGAGAGGGGGGCATTTGCGGAGAGGTTCGGCAATCTCATTTGGGACACGCTGTTCGACGTGTGTGATGCCGTACGCCCTCTCTTTGACGATCGCCCCGGCCGGGAGCAGGATTCATGAAGCAAGTCCCGACGATAGACTTCTCGGGCCTCACCGTGACCTACAATTCCGGTGCCCATCTTCGGGAGTGCCTTCGGAGCCAGCAGTTCTGTCGGGAGATCATCGTGGTCGATCTTGGCTCGACCGATGGCTCGGCAGAATTGGCCCGCGAAATGGGGGCAAGAGTCGTAGCGCACGACTGGGTGCCCGTGGTGGAGGAAGTCAGGGAGTTCGCCGTCAGGCAGGCTTCAAACGAGTGGATTGTGTTCGTGGACCCCGACATGGCAGTGGCCGCCGAATGGGTGGACGAGGTCCACGACATAATCGCACAGCAAAGCGATGTTGGCGCCATTCGTGCTCCCTTTCAGAATTATTTTCTCGGCCGGCCTCTTACCGTTACGCGCTGGGGGCGCATCTCTCTGTATATGTTGTTTTTCCACCGCGAGCGCGTGTGCCTCGACTCTGCCGTCCACCGCGGCATGCAAGTGAAGGGCGGATTTCGAACCGTGACGATCCAGCCGACGGCCGACAACGTCATGCCGCATTACTGGGTGGACAGCTGGCGTGAATTCTTCGCGAAGCATGAGCGGTATCTGGCCCTGGAAGGTAAGGCATTGTGTCAAACAGGCGAGCGCTTTTCGTACAGGAGCCTGCTGCTCGAACCCATGAAGGGCCTGTACGATTCATTCATCGTCTGTCGCGGGATCGCGGGCGGATTCCGCGGGTGGGCGTTGAGCCTCTATTGGGGATACTACCTGCTCAGGCGATGGTGGGGCCTGCGCTCCTACCGACTGGAGCAGGTCAGAGAAGGCAAGTGAGCCTAACGCTATGATTACCGTCTTTACCACCGCAAAGCCCTTCGATGGGGAAGACGCGGTTCGCCAAGTGAACGCGCTTCGAAGTTGGCAGCGCATGATCGAAGGAGCCGAAGTGATCCTCTTTGGCGAAGGGAAAGGCTTTGCGGAGACGGCGGCGGATCTGGGCATCGCACATGTGCCGGCGGTGGAATCAAGCGATACGGGAATCCCGTTCATCCGCTCGATGTTTGCAGTTGCCGAGCGGCAGGGGCGGCATGACATCCAGATGTACGTCAACTGCGACATTGTGTTGCTCGAAGATCTTGCGCCGGCGCTTCAACGCATACGGTTTGCCAAGTTCCTGATGGTCGGGCAGCGGTGGGACATGGATATCACGGGGCCGCTGGCCTTCGGGGATCCCCGGTGGGCCGCTGAGCTGCGTGACCGAGCCCGAACCGAGGGGGCCAGGCATCGGACCAGCGGCGTGGACTATTTTGCCTTCCGCCGCGGCATGTGGGGAGAGCTTCCTCCCATGGTGGTGGGGCGGGTTGGGTATGACAACTGGCTCATCTGGTATGCGCGGAAGAGAGGCATCCCGGTAGTGGACGCGTCGGACGACGTGCTGGCAATCCACCAGAACCACGATTTCAGTCACGTGGAGGGGGGAAGAGCAACCGTGGAGTCGGGGCCGGACGCGCAGCGGAACCTGTCCCTCGTGGGCGATCGAAGATGCCTTTTCGATATCCACGACGCGGATTGGCGTCTTGAGAAAGGGACGCTGCGCAAGAATCGGGCGCGCGGTGACTGGCGCAGAGATCTGAAATTCAGGATCTTCCTGCGTCCGTGGCGCATCGATCTGCGGGCGTGGCTGCTCGTGCGGCGCGCATTGAACCTCCTGGGCCGACACGTCTTTCCCCGCCGGCGCAGAGGGCAATGATGAACGGCAATCCCGCTGAGAGCGGCCTTCAGGGGGCAGCGTTGCGGCCCTCTTCCCGGATCTGCCGCTCCCACAACTTGGCGTTCGCCATGAACACCGTCAGGGCGGAGGAGAACGCGATGTAGAAGCCGCGGAACCCGTCCTTGACGCCCAGCCTCCAGACGTACTTGTTGCAGAAGAAATAGAGCGGCCGAATCACCAACTCGAGCACGTATCCGAACCCGTGGATGCGCTTCCCGCTCGCGAACGCTTCGTCGGCCAGCCGGTCCGTGTAGCGTTGGATCTTGGCCAGATTGCCCGCGATTGAGTCATAGGAGTAATGCAGCATCGGCTCCGCTATCCGCCCGCAGGACCCGTCCACCTGCGCGTGCGTGTGGATGCCCGCCGGGAAAGCCACCTTCCCCTTCCGGACCAGCCGTACGATGTCGGACGGATACCAGCCGCAGCTCGTGATCCATTTCCCCAGGAAATAATGGCGGAACGCGATCGTGTACGCCGCATGCGGGTCGGCGGCGTCCGCCGCGATCGACTCGATCTTGGCCCTCAGCGCCGGGCTGACCCGCTCGTCGGCCTCCAGGATCAGAACCCAGTCGTGGCGGGCCTCGCGCATGCCGCGTTCCCGGTCCGGGTTGCAGATGCCGCGCGTCTCACTCGCCAGGACGCGGTCCGTGTGCCGGCGCGCGAGTTGCACGGTCTCGTCCTCGCTGCCTTGATCGATCACAATCCGTTCGTCGCACCATGCGACCCCTTCCAGGCACGGGCTGATGTGCGCCGCCTCGTTCCTCACGATGAGCACAACCGACACGGGCGCCTTCATCTGCGGTTCTCCTTTCGGCTCCGGCCGGCCCGCCGCTTACGGCGTCTGGGCCCCGGCCTCTCGCGCCGCCTTCATTCCGCTCTCCATCGTCTCGGCCATGCCCATGTAGCTCCACAGCCCGTACCGCCCGGCCAGGAAAATCCCGTTCTGGCGGTAATAGGCCTGAAGCGCCGGCAGGTTCGTACGGCGTTCCCGGTCGTGTATCACGTAGGCACACGGAATATCAAGCTGGTCATGCACGACCACGTCCCGGGCGGAACCCAGCATACCCATTTCCCGCAGCAGCGCGATGGCCGCGCGTTTGGCCTGATCGCGCGCGAGCCGCGTTCCCGCCCCGCGCGCGATTTCGACGTACGCCGATCCGCAGCCCACCGGTACGGTCCGCGGCGCGAAGTTCGCGTACAGGCCGACCCGATACGGCGTGAACCGCGCTTCCGGGATGTAGAACCAATGCTTGCGCGTCGCCGGCTTGCGGCGCAGACCCAGATTGACGACCCGCACCGAAACGTGCTTCAGCCCCCGACCGGCCCGCCGGATTTCGGGCGGAACCCCGCGCGACAAGCCCACCAGCGCCTTGAGCGGCATCGTCGAGATCAGCCGTTCATAGCGGATCTGCTCTCCGCTCTTCAATGTCAGCCGCCGCGCCGGCACATCGATCCGGGTGACCTCGGCTCCCAGCCGGATTTCGCGCACCCCGCGCGCCAGCGCCTGTGGCAGAAGCTCAATTCCGCCGCGCTTCGGATACAGGAACGTCGTGTTGTACCCGTAGTCGTGTTTGCGGATTCCCAGCAACTGGTCGATGACCTCCTCCAGAGGAGGGCGGGGGATGGCCCAGCCGGTCCACTCCGAAGAGAGCCGGCGCAGGTCGGTCTGGAACAGCTTGCGGTTGTACGGCTCCATGAACAGGCGGAAGATGCCGCGCCCGAAACAGGCCAGCAGCCAATCGTGAAACGACAAGCCCTCGCGCTCCCCGCGGCTCAACGCCGTGCCGGCAGTCTCGATCAGGCCCAGCAGGCACTCCTTCTGCTGCGGTTTGGACAGGAAACGGATGTTGGCCTGGAACGGATAGTCGATGAGGCGGCCCTCCATCAGGATGCCCGCGCGCCGCGTGACGGCGCGCAGGGCGCCAGGCAACAGCGTGTCGACAAGCCGGCGGATCCGTGCCGAGTTGACGTGCAGCAGATGGCCGGAGTAGTCAAATGTGAAGCCGTCGACGTGCTTGCTCGCCGCCAACCCGCCCACTCGGGCTTCCTTCTCCAGGACCAGCGGCGCGGAGTTGCGCAGCGCGCGTGCCGCGCTGAGCCCCGCCAGCCCCGCGCCGACGATGACGATGTCTCTGTTCATCTTCCGTTGCGTCTCTCCTTCCGCGCGATCACCACGATGTTGTCCCCCCGGCAGTCGTTCGCCAGCGGGCCGGCGGCGTCCGGCATGTCCAGGTAACTGCCTGGCCTCGTCGCCGCCGTGACGGCCGCCGCCAGCGAATGGGTTACGTTCACACGACCGCCCAGCAGGCTCCTGACCCGCTGGAACGCGACCCGCCCCCTGTCGGCAAGCCGCAGGCGCAACGCCAGGCGGCTGCGCAGAAAGGGGTGGCGGAGCAAGCGCCGTTTCCAGGACGACGGCGGCTCGGGCCTGGGCGTGTTGCCGTAGGAGAACAGGCGCTCCACCGAGTAGCCGCGTTCGGTCAGCAGCTCCGCAATGGCCCGCTTCGAGAAGATGTTGATGTGGAACGGATTGAAGCCGGGCCAGTCCGCACGCTCCGTTTCGATGTTGGCGGCATCCGCGTTGGGCGTGTCGATCACCAGGTAACCCCCGTCTTCCGTCAGCTCCGAAACGGCTCGACACCAACCGACGGGATTCGTGACATGCTCCAGCACATCGATAGCGAGAACCAGCGGAAACGGTTGGACGCCCGCCCGGGCCGCGTACCCCTCGACGGCCCCCGCAAAGGTCGGCACGCCCAGCACGGTGTCGGCATAGTGCGCCGCATCGGCGGAGAGCTCCACCCCCTGTGTTTTCCAGCCGCCGTGGCGCAGGATCGCCAGTAGACAGCCGCGCGCGCCGCCGATCTCCAGAACGCGCCGCTCATGGATCCGGTCATGGACCAGCGCGACCGTCCGCCGATAGATATCCGCCGTCCGCCGGAACTCGGCGTCCAGGTTCCTTAGGAAGAAGTAATACTCGCGCGCGTAGAATGCGGCTGCTGTCTCGGCTGGAAGCGGAGGCGAATGGAAGAGCCGAGCGCAGCCCCGGCACCTGCGCATGGCGAACGTGCCCGGGTAGGCGTGTTCCGGATAGGTCGTCTCGAACAGCAGGTCGCTGTGCGCACTGCCGCAGACGATGCACGAGTTGTCCGCTGCGTTCGTCATGTCCTTGCACCCGTCGCGGTAGGAATGCTCAGTTGTTGCTCGCACGCGGCATACACGGCTTCCGGCGACACGCTTCGCGTGCATTCGGGATCCCGGCACCATGCCGGGCGGTTGGGGTAGTGGACCCTGCATGCCAGCGTGGCACACACCAGCACGTTGGCTCTGCCGGGCGGCCGGTACGACGCCGGCGCGTTCGGCATGACGCTCGTCACCGGGCAGCCGGCGGCCCCGGCCACGTGCATCAGGCCGCCGTCGTTGCACACAGCCAGCCGGCACCGGCCGAACAGTGCCGCCAGCGCCGGGATGGACAGCCGGCCGGCCAGATTCGCGTCGGCGACTCCGGCCGTATCCGCCGCCTGCCATTCTCCGCCTTCCTCGGCCGAGCCCACCACGACGACCTTGATGCCCGTGTGTCGCGCCTTCACCCGGCCCAACACCGCCACCAGATGGTCGAGCGGCCAGCGCGGGCGATGCCGGATATCCGTGGAGGGATACACGGCCACGAGCCCCGCCGCGGCCGCCGAGAGGCCGTGCCGGTCCAACAGGGCCGCCGTTTCCGCCTCCGCCGCTGCCGTCACAGGGACGTAGGCCGCCGCTTCGCTCAAGTCCGCATCGAAGCGGCGTGCCAGCGCCGTGTTGCATGCCAGATCCGTGGCGTGCGCCGGCGCTAACGGCGCATGCATCGTGTGGCGGATCCCCGCGCTCAACGCGAGAAACCGCGAAAACGCCCGCTTCAGCCCCGTCGCGTACACGGCCAGATCGAAACCTGACTGGGCCCGTGCCCGCCAAGCAAACGACACAAGCGCCGCCGCCCGCAACACAGACGTTGCCCGATTCGTCCTCACGACCACCAGCCGGTCAAGCTCGGCCGCGCCCGCGTAAGCCTCCGCCGCCAGCGGGCTCGCCAGCAGCAGCTCCACGTGCGCCGCGGGATAGCGCGCACGCAACGCCTTGAACACCGGCGAGAACAGGACCGCGTCGCCCAGCCCGCCGATCGTCACCGCCAGAACGCGCTTCGCGTCCGGCGGCGGATCGGTTGTTGAGCCCGAACTCATCCGATCCAGTCTACCAGAAGCCGTGCGCGTTGGAAACTCCGATTGACGGCGCCCGGATTCCGGGCTACACTGCGGAGCAGGGGAGGATACGATGCGCACGACCGTCCGCAAAGAGAAGGTGCTCAAACGGCTGAATGAGCAGCGGCTGGAACACCGCGTCCTTCCTCTGTCCGAGCACGCCTTCGTCGTGTGCCTGCAGCGCGGCGGCCGCATTCTCGGCCCGTTCTGGGATGAGGCGCCGGAATCCGAACTGTGGCTGAATCGGGCGCTCAAGAGCGGTATGGCCTTCAGGCGGTTCCTCGATATGCACGAATGGAACATCGGCGGCGACAGAATCTGGATCGCACCCGAATGGGAATTCAATGCGAGCGATCGCCTCCGGTTCTTCGAAACCTACGACCTGCCGCCCGCCATGGACCCCGGCAACTACAGGCTCGACGAGGAGGCCGGCGTCGTCACGCTCGCCACCGAGTTCGAACTCGACGCCTACGCCTCGGCTCGGCGCAAGGCGCTGGCGCTCAACAAGACGATCCGCGCCGCACGTAACCCGTTGTGGGCCGTCCGCGATGTCGGGCGGCTGGCCAGCGCCGTGCGGTATGCCGGCTACGAACAGCTCGTCACGCTCGTCGACCGGAACCCCGAATCGCGCGTGCCGATGGAGCTGTGGAGCCTCATGCAACTCAACCCGGGCGGAACCGTCGTCCTGCCCTGCACCGAGAACGCCCGGCGGACCGATTACTTCGAGCCCGTCGACCCCGCCTATGTCCGCGTCGGGAAACGGGCGCTCGAATTCGAGATAGACGGGACGCGCCGCTACAAGGTCGGCGTCGCGGCCCCGAATGTCTACGGCCGGTTCGGGTACCTGCGCCGTGTGGCCAAGAGCCGGTGGTCGCTGATCGTCAGAGCGTTCTCCTGTAACCCCTCCGACCGCTACGTGGACGGCCCCGTCGCCACGCCCGGCCATACCGGCGACGCCTTTCACGTCTATAACGACGGCGGCGACTTCGGCGGGTTCGGCGAAATGGAATGCCATTCGGAGACGATCGGCGGCGATACCGGCCGGTTCCGAATCACGGCGAATTTCCCCGCCTGGTTCTTCCGCGGCGGCAAACAGGACATCCTCGAAGTCGCCCGCATCCTGCTCGGCTGAGATCCGCCCATCCGCTTGCCCGAAAACTTGCTCGAGAACTTACTCGAGAACTCGCTCGAGAACTTGCTCCAAAAACTCGCCCCCGAACTCACACGCGAACTCGGCAGAAAACGCGACTTCGCGCCCGGCGCCTTCGGCGCCGGGCGCTTCGATGCTCTATCCGCGGTCGTCGGTCCGCGGGGCGCCCGCCCCGTTTCTCTCCAGCATACACCCTTGGGGCTGGACAAGCGTACGGCGATGTCGGAGAATCACCTGCTTCTGACTGTATGCAAACCTCTGGAGCAGGGAGGCGGGGATGGATGTGCAACCCCAACCACTTGGCTTGAAGCGGTCCTTCGGGTTCGGCGACCGGCTTGGCCTGGCCACGCCCGGCCACCTCGACGCCGTGCGCGGCTCTTCGTTTGCGCCGATCCTCGCGCAGCAGTCCATTCGGGAACTGGCGCGCACCGGCCGCCAGCCCGCGGACGTCATGACCGCGGCGAAACGGGCGGTGCAGGCGGAAGGCTGGGCCGGAGAGTGGGGCGCCGACGCCGACCACCTGCAGACCCGGGAGGACGTCTCGCGCATGGCCGCGGCCGGCTTCTGTTTCTTCACCATCGACCCGTCGGCCCATGTGAACAGCGCCGTCGACCACCTCGGCGCACCCGCCCTGGCCGCCGCGTACGACGCGTTGGTCCGTAAGGAGACGATCAAACGGGATGCGGCCCGCAACCTGTACATGGGCAAGCGTTTCGACGTGGGCGCCGGGCAGCAGGTGGTCTTCGACCGGGAACAGGACCTGACAAAGGCCGTGGTGAAATACGGAGCCGCACTCGCCTACACGGCTGAAATGGCCGGCTGGATCGCCGACGCCTGCGCCGGCCGACCTTACGAAATCGAGATGTCCGTCGACGAAACGCTCAGCCCCACGTCACCGCTCGAACACCTGTTCGTCGGCATGGAACTGAAGCGGCTTGGCGTCAACGTCATCAGCCTCGCGTTGCGGTTCGTCGGCGATTTCGAGAAGGGCGTCGACTACCGCGGCGAGCTCGCCCTTTTCGAGCAGCACTACAGGCAGCATGTCGCCATCGCCGATGCCTGCGGCCCCTACAAACTCAGTATCCACAGCGGCTCCGACAAGTTCTCCATCTACCCGGTCGTCGGGCGCCTCTCCGGCGATCGGCTCCACGTCAAGACGGCGGGAACCAGCTACCTCGAAGCATTGCGCGTCGTCTGCCGCACCGACGTGGCGCTGTTCCGTGAGCTCGTCGCTTTCTGCCGCGCGCATTACGACAAGGACAGGGCCACCTACCACGTCTCCGCCGCGCTCGGCGATGTTCCCGAGAACGTCGCCGACGCAGACTTGGAGGACGCGTACCTCAACCGGGATGCCGGCCGCCAGATCCTGCATGTGACGTACGGATCGGTCCTCGTCGGCGGGCAATCGCCTTCCGGTAGGCCGTTCAGAGAGGCGATCCTCGAGAACCTCGAGGCGAACGCCGGGCTGTATCGCGAGGTGCTGCACACACACTTGGGCAAGCACTTGGCCGCCCTGGAGAACGGTTGATGGCCCGCCCGGCGGCTTGTCGCGCCATGGCCCCGGGGCGCAGGCCGCGCCCGGCTCGAGAACTGGGCCGGGGATGTGAAACGAACGCCGATGTGTCGGACGTCTGAGGGAGGAACGGTGAAATGGCATCGAAGAAGACGGTGAAGAACAGAACCACTCGCCAGGCACGGAAGAAACGCTATGCCGTCGTGGGACTCGGCGGCCGGTCCGCCATGTATACCCGCGCGCTCTACGGTGACTACAAAGCCCACGGCCAACTGGTCGGGTTCTGCGATATCAACCAGACGCGCATGGACCACTGGAACGCGCTCTACGCCGAGCAGCTCAAGGTGAAACCGGTCCCCACCTACAAGCCGGAAGACTTCGACAGGATGATCCGGGAGCAGAAGGTCGACGCGGTCATCGTCACCAGCATGGATCGGACGCATCACCGCTACATCATCCGCGCCATGGAACTGGGCTGCGACGCGATCACCGAAAAGCCCATGACCGTCGATGCCCGGAAGTGCCAGGCCATTCTCGATACTCAGAAACGAACGGGCCGGCGGTTGACCGTCACGTTCAACTACCGCTACTCGCCCCGCAATTCGAGAGTCAGGGAAGTCATCCAGTCGGGCGCGATCGGCAGGGTGTTGTCCGTCCACTTCGAGTGGCTGCTCGACACGGTGCACGGCGCCGATTACTTCCGGCGCTGGCATCGCGACAAGCGCAACTCGGGCGGGCTCATGGTGCACAAGGCCACGCATCACTTCGATCTCGTCAATTGGTGGATCGATTCGCACCCGGAGGTCGTGTTCGGGTTCGGCGATCTCGTCTTCTATGGCCGCGAGAACGCCGAGGAGCGGGGGGAAACCCGGTTCTATCATCGGTGCCACGGCAGCACGTACGCGGAAAACGACCCGTGGGCCATCCACCTGGCGAAGAACCCCAAACAGAAGGGGCTCTACCTCGACGCGGAACACGAAGACGGGTACTACCGCGATATGAGCGTGTTCGGGCACTATATCAGTATCGAGGACGACATGGCCGTGCTCGTGCGGTACCGCAGCGGCGCCACCATGAGCTACCACCTCACCGCCTATTCGCCCTGGGAGGGGTACCGCGTGATGTTCAACGGGACGCGCGGCCGGCTCGAGGTCTTTTGCGAGGAGAAATCCTACGTCAGCGGCGCCAAGAACGACTTCAATATGCCGGAACTGCGACAGTTGGAGCCGATTGAAAATATCGAGCGGCCCCATATCGTCCTGCGTCCCCTGTGGGGCAAGCCCGTGAACGTGCCCTATGAGCAGGCGCGCGGCGGGCATGGCGGCGGAGACGTGCGGCTCCTGCACGACCTGTTTGTCGGCGGACGAAAAGACCCGCTGAAAACCGCTGCCAGCCACATCGACGGCGCCATGTCCATTATGACCGGCATCTGCGCCAACGAATCCTTCAAGAGAGGCCTGCCCGTCAGAGTGGACGAGTTGGTCCGGATCCCGGAGTAGGCGCGGAGCGGCAGTCCAGAGTCGAAGGTCGAAGGTCGAAAGCCGAAGGTCGAAGGTCGAAGAGGACGAATGGGTGGGGGGCGTCCGGCCGAGGGACGCTTGGCCCTTTCGCGCTCGGACGTTCGACTCTTCCCGGAAAGAGGGGGGCAAGAGATGGCATCGAAAGTAGCGGCACAGATGTATACGGTGAGGGATTTCTGCAAGACGGGCAAGGATTTTGCCGAGAGCCTGCGTAAGATCAGCGACGCCGGCTACACCGCCGTTCAGTTGTCGGGCGTCGGCGCCATACAGGGCGAGAATCCCGACGTGCCCGTTGCCGAAGCGCGCAAGATGCTCGATGACAACGGGCTGAAGTGCATCGCCACGCACCGGAGCTGGGACTTGCTCTCGCACGAGACGCAGGCGGAGATCGATTTCCACCATGCGCTCGCCTGCGACTGGGCCGGAATCGGAGGGCTGCCCGTGCCGCGTGCCGAGTGGGGCCCGGATGCATTCCGGACCTTCGTCAAAACCTCCCGCGACGTCATCGCCAAACTCAAGGCGGCCGGGATCCGGTTCGGCTATCACAATCACGCCAATGAGTTTGTCCGGATGGGGCCGGGCCCAAAGACCTGGTACGACATCCTCATCGACGAGGGCGGGCCGGATCTCATGCTGGAACTGGATACCTACTGGGCCGTGCACGCAGGAGCCAATCCGACCCGGATCGTCAAGCGGGCCCACGGCCGCGTACCGGTCGTCCATTTCAAGGATAAGGGCGTCGACAAGGATGAAGGGCCCATCATGTGCCCGATCGGCGAGGGTAACCTGGACTGGGACGATATTATCCCGGCCTGTGAAGCGGCCGGAACGGAGTGGTATGCCGTCGAACAGGACAAATGCCAGCGCGATCCCTTCGATTGCCTCAAGGCGAGCCTCGAGTTCCTTACTTCGAAGGGGATCTAGCGCAACGACCGCGGAACGACGGGCGCGCCGATGCCTGCGGATCCCGCTGGTCGCCGCTGCGTTCGGCGTCGGGGTCGCTTGGGAAAACGAAGGCGTTTTCCGCCCCGCGACGCCCGTGCAGATGATCGCGCACGAACTGGTCGGCAATATCGACGCGCCGCCGGCCCTGCGCGGCGCGTCCGGTATCACATTTCACCCGCGCCGGAAGACGCTGTTCGCCGTCAGCGACCGCGGCGAACTCGCCGAAATACGGCCGGACGGCACCAAGGTGCGGCAGCGCCGTTTCTCGCGCGCGGATCTGGAAGGTATTACGCTCGATCCCGCCTCCGATCGGCTCTATGCCGTCTGGGAAGGCCCGGAACGGATTGTCGAAATCGACGTCGAAACCTGGCAGTTGCTCAGAGAATTCGAGGTCGAGCGCACCTTCAACGGCCGTACCGTCTTCTCCGGCGGCGATAACCACGGGCTCGAAGCCATCGCCTTCGTGCCGGACCCGAAAGACCCGGACGGCGGCACGTTCTTCGTGAGCAACCAGAGCCCCTCGCTCAAGAAGAAGAGTGAGCCCTCCGTGCTCGTCCGCCTCCGCGTGCCGTTGCGCTCGGCCGAGCGACGAGGCGGCCTCGCCCGGATCCTGAATGTCTACTCGCTCGGCGTCGCCGACCTCGCCGGCTGCTGCTTCGACGCGCGCAGCGGCCATCTGTTCGTGGTCAGCGACGACGAGAACCTGTTGCTGGAGGTCGACCTCGACGGGCGCGTGCTCAAACGCGGTATTCTGCCCGGCAACGATCAGGAGGGGATCGTCCTGGACGATCAGGGCTTCCTCTATGTCGCCCAGGATTCCGGCGGCATCATCAAGATGAAGTTCCTCGGGTTCAAATGAGACGGCGCGTGCGCAAGCCGGGTGGGGGCGGGCGGAAGAGTGGAAGAGTGGAAGAATGGGAGAGGGGGGAGTGGAAGGCCGAGATGGGGGGCGGGTTCGGGTCCGACACCCGGCAGCCGCGCGGGCGGCGTGGAACGGAGGAGATCGGTAAGATGAACGGTACGACGACGCCGAATGCGGCGAACAGCTATCCGCACATGGTGCTGGACTACTACGTCGAGAAGCTGCGCGCCATGCGCGCCGAGCGGGCGCAGCGGCTGAAACGGGTGCGGACCCGGGCCGACGCCCTGCGCTACCGCGCCGACGTGCGCCGCAAGGTGCGCCGCTCGTTCGGGCCGATGCCGAAGAAAACCCCGCTCCGGGCACGGACCACGGGGACTCTCGCCCAGGCCGGCTATCGCATCGAGAAGGTCCTTTTCGAGAGCCGGCCCGGCTTCCTTGTCTCCGCCAACCTCTATGTGCCGGACAAGCTCGATGCCCCCGCACCCGGTGTCGTCGGCTGTTGCGGACACTCGGAACAGGGCAAGGCGGCGGACGCCTACCAGGGCTTCGCACAGGCTCTGGTCCATTCCGGGTTCGTCGTCCTGGTCTATGACCCGATCGATCAGGGGGAGCGCGACCAGTACCTCGGCTTGCCCAAGAGCCGGCATCCGAGGGGTTGCTGTCACGCGCACAATATGGTCGGCAAACAGATGGAGGCGGCGGGCGAGTTCTTCGGCATGTGGCGCGCCTGGGACGGGATTCGCGCCCATGACTATCTGAGGGCCCGCAAAGAGGTGGACCCCACTCGAATCGGCGTGACCGGAAATTCCGGCGGAGGAACGCTCTCCACCTACCTCTGGGCGCTCGACCCGCGCTTCGCCGTCGCCGCGCCAAGCTGTTTCGTGACAACCTACTACCGCAACCTGACCAACGAGGAGCCCGCCGACTGCGAACAATGCCCGCCCGATATCCTGCGGTTCGGCTGTGAGCAGGCCGACCTGCTGATCGGCGCCGCGCCGAAACCGTTGCTGCTGCTCGGCCAGGAATACGACTTTTTCGACCGGCGCGGCCTCGAAGAGGCCTACGCCGATGTCTCCCGGATCAGCACGTTGCTCGGCGCGCGTCGGGACGATATCCGGCTCTTCGTCGGCCCCACGACCCACGGCTACTCGCCCCATAACCGAGCAGCCATGGTCCGGTTCTTCTGCCGGCAGCTTGGCCGGTGCGTGCGCAAGCGGGCCGTCACGGCTCTTGCCCCGGATGCGCTGTTTGCGGCCAGGCGAGGCCAGGTCGCGCGGTCCGGGTCGCGTCGTACGAGCCAGCTCGTTGCCGAGAAGGCTGTCGCGCTCAAACACGCACGCAGGCCCGTGCCGCCCGCCCGACTGCCCGCGCGGTTGGCCGACGTTCTGCAGGTGCCGCGCCGCCTGGGCGTGCCCGACTATCGCATTCTCAAGCCGCAGCACCACCTCCCGGCGCAGGGCGATGTCGTCGCGCGGTTCGCCGTCGAAACCGAGCCCGGCATCCTCGCGATTCTCAAGAAAGTCGCCCGCAAACCGCATACGCGCATCGACCCGGACCGGCGTGTGGCGCTGTGGCTGCCGCATGTCGACGCCTACGCGGATATGTGCGCCGACCGCCTCGCCCGCTCGCTGCACGCAACGGGCGATGTGTACTACCTTGACGTGCGCGGGCTCGGCGAGTCGCTGCCCGTCTGCCGCAAAGGCCAGTTCTTTCACCCTTACGACTGGGACTACATGCTGCATTCGCACGGCCTGATGTTCGGCGAGAGCTACCTCGGGCGGCGCGTGTTCGATGTCCTGCGCACGATGGATCTGCTCCGCGCCGAGGGCGTGAGGCAGATCAACCTCTACGGCCGCGGCATGGGGGCCGTCACGGCGCTGTTCGCCGCCTGCCTGCACCCGTGCGTGCGGCACGTCACGCTCAAGAACGGGTTCGACAGCTATTTGACCCTCGCCACCGTGCCCGTCAGCCCGTGGCCGGCGTCCGTATTCCCCGCGCATATCCTCGAGACGCTCGACTTGCCCGACTGCCGCCAGTACCTTGGCAGGCGCTGCCGCGTGGTTGAGCCATGGAACGCGAATCCGCCCCGGAAGGAATTCCCGGGAAGTTGATAGCGGTTGACGGCCGGCTGCTGAACAGCAAGCGGCGAGGCGGCCCCCACGACCTCGCGTCGTGGGCAGGCAGGGCGGGTCCGGCGAGGCGGCCCCCACGACCTCGCGTCGTCGGCAGG
>JAFGHX010000332.1 GCA_016929905.1 Kiritimatiellia bacterium | reverse complement strand
GAGCTGGCCGTGCTGGAGTCGAGCGTCGCCCCGGATGACAGCGATGCCGACGGGCTGTCCGACGCGTGGGAGACCGCCCATTTCGGAGGGGCTGGCGAGCCGGACGGCGGAGCGGGCGACGATTTCGACGGAGACGGCCTGCTGAATATCGAAGAGTACATCGCCGGGACCGACCCGGCTTCAGGTACGAGTGTCTTTGCGGTCGATCTGAGCATGTCAGGCCGTGCAGTGCGGGTGTCCTTCGTGGCGGTGGAGGCGACCGGCCCGGGCTACAGTGGGTTGAGTCGGTACTATGCCCTGGAAACGAGCGCGGCGTTGGGCGGCGCCGTGTCGTGGCTGGGCGTGCCCGGCTATACGGATGTCGCGGGGCACGGCCAGACGGTGGTGTATACCAACGTCGCGCCCGGGGCGGCCGGGGCGTACCGCGGCCGGGTATGGTTGGAATAGAAGCGGCGTTCCGCCGCTTCCTCCGCGCCGCGGGCGCGGGCACCTTGGCGGCACGCCGTGCCGCCGAGGACGAAGAGCCGGGACGGCTCTTCTACTCTTCACGAACCCAGCCCGGCGTAATACGCCTCAACCGTCTCGTAGTCGACCGTGGCGTCCGGCGGCATGTTGAGCTTCTCGTAGAGTCTGCGCCGGCCGCGCATGTCGGCGAGCAGCACGGCGCGCGCGTGGATTGCGACCTCTTCGGCGACCTCGAGCGGCACGACGACCACCCCGTCGCCGTCGCAGCCGACGATGTCGCCCGGCCGCACCTGCGTCCCGCCGCAGCCGATTGTCGTCTGCACTTCCACGGCCTGGATGCGGCCGGGGATGATCGTGCGCCCGCGTGCGCGTGCGCAGATGGGCGTCTTCTGCAGGATCACTTCATCGGTGTCGCGGCAGTAGCCGTCGGTGACGATGCCGACGGCGCCCTTCGCGATCGTGCCCAGGCTGTTGGCCGAGCCCCAGTAGCCCACCTCGCCCGAGCCGCCGGTGTCGGTGACGACCACGTGGCCGTCCCGCACGTGCTTCCCGCAGCCGGCGGCCGGCACTTCCTTGAACCAGATGCCGTGTGCGTTGACGATCTCCTCGGTGCTGTTCAGCTTCCACATGGGCCGGTTCGCGGGTACGCAGCGCAGCGTGAGGGCGGGCCCCCAGAACCGCATGCCGGCCCAGAGCGGCCGGATCTCCGGCGACATCAGCCCGATGTTGAAATAGCCGATCCCGTCCATCGCGTCGCAGACGTCGACCACACGCAGGTACGTGTACAGCTTGCGGACTTCGAACGGATCGATCTCGGCTGCCCGCTCGGTGGCTTCGCTCATTTCAGGCTCCTCTTCCTTGTACGGGATAGGCTCAGACCGCGGCTTGAAGGGTAACAGAACAAGCGTACCACGAATGGTGTGCGAATTCCAATACGGCAACATAGACGCGCTTGCGCGTACGGCGCGGCTCAGTCCGGCGGCCCCCGCGGACTTGTCCGTGGAGGAGCAATCTCACCGTACCGATCCGGCGTCCCCCACGGGCTTGTCCCGTGGAGGAGCAATCTCACTGTACCGATCCGGCGTCCCCCACGGGCTTGTCCCGTGGGGGAGCAAGATTGGTTTGGCCGCGCGGGGCGCCCCCCTCCCTCCCCCCCTCCCCCCCTCAGCCGCCTATGGCGGCTGAGGGGGGGAGGGGGGGAGGGAGGGGGGCGCCGGGCATCGCAGAAATCTCATTCCCCCACGGGGCAAGCCCGTGGGGGGGGGCTAGCTCGGGGCCGGTATTCCGGCTTCTTGTGTTGAGTCCCAGCGCCAATAGCGTCCATAATGACGCGATTCGGCCGGGTGATGACCATATGCATAGTGAAGGGCGCCAGATGACGGGGGGCGGCGGCGAGTTCGAAGAACTCGTGAAGCAGACCCACGTGGAGATTCGCGTCGCGATCGGCGCGATGGGCGTCCCGGAGCGTGACGTGGACGACGTAGCGCAGGACGTTTACGTGGAATACTACCGCAACATGGAAAAGAGGCCGGACACCGTGAGCCCGCCTCGCTGGCTGAAGGGCATCGCGCGGAACCTGTGCAACAGCTACTTCCGGAAACACGGCCGGCGCCGCGACCTGTTTGCCGCGCATGTGGTCGACGTGCTGTCCGCCTATGAGTCGGAATGGGCGGGTGCCCTGGCCGGCGGGGAGACCCTGGATGCGTTGCAGCGCTGCCTGGCCGCCATTCCGGACGGGAATCGCCGGATCGTGTTGCTGCATTACCAGGACGAGTTGCGCTCGGAGGAAATTGCCGAGCGGGTCAAGATGCACGCCGGGGCGGTGCGCAAGACGCTGTCCAAAGCGCGCCTCGCGCTGAAGGCGTGCATTGAGCGGATCGTGAAGGGGTAGGGCGTCGGGCCCGGGATGCGGGGCGCCGTTTTCGATAAGGTTCTCGACAAGGTTCTCGACAAAGTTCTCGAGAAGGTTCCCGACAAGGTTTGGCTGACGGCCATGGACACACGAGAAAAGATCTTTCATGCGCGCGACGAGCTGACGCAGGAGGAAATCCTGAAGCTTGTCGAAGAGATCCGGACGTCCCCGGACCTGGCGCGGGACCTCTATGGCGAGGCGGTTGTCGACCAGCTCCTCTCGCTTTCGCTCAACCCGCGTCGCCGGGATTTCGTGGAGCAGGTGCTCGAGCGGTTACCGGAACCGGAAGCGGAGCGTTTTCCCGTCCGCGCGGCCGAACACCGCCGCGCGCGGCTGCGTGTTCCGGTTCGGCCCTGGGGTTGGTGGGTCACGGCCGTCGCGGCTTCGATTCTGGTGCTGCTCGGGGTGTACGTACACCGCGCGCTGCAGCAGCTTGCGGTTCGGGCGGAGTTGGGTCCGTCGCTTGGCGTGGTGGCCCGGGTGCAAGGCGCGCCGCTGCTGGAACGCGGCGGCGCACGCCGGCCGCTTGTTCCGGATGAACCCGTCTTTGCACGTGACAGGCTCTTGTCGCAGGGGCCGGGAACTGAGGTTTCGATTCGATACCGCGACGCAAGTGAGATCCGGCTGGGACCGGAGTCCGTGCTCGTTTTTGCCGCCCGCGGGCCCCCGCCCGGGAAACGGCTGTCGCTGGACCGAGGCGTGCTGACGGCGCATATCACCCCGCAGCCGCAGGGGGCGCCCATGTGCCTGGACACGCCGCATGCGGAGATTCGGGTGGTCGGCACGGAATTCGTCACGGCGGCCGGCGCCGATTCCACCCGGATCGACATGACGGAAGGCGAGGTGCGCGTACGCAACAAGCGCAGCGGCGAGTTTGCGGACCTGAAGGCCGGCTATTATGCCGTGGTCGGCGCCCGCACGGTCGTGGCGGCCCGACCGGCAGTGGGCGCGCCGGCGTTTCCATCAGATCGTGTGCGGGCCGGCGTGCAGGTGCTCTACACCTTCGAAGAAGGCGGCGGGTCGCTCGTACGTGACGTGGCGGGCGTCGGGCTGCCGCTGGATCTCGTGATCGACGATGTGACGGCCGCGCAGTGGCTGCCCGGCGGCGGATTGGCGCTGAGAAAGCCGACGATTATCGCCTCGCGGGGGCCGGCCCGGAAGATTACCGCTGCCTGCCGCGCGAGCGGTGAGTTGACGCTCGAGGCGTGGATCAGGCCGGCTTCCACGCAGCAGGGGACGATGGGCGGGCCGATCGGGCAGGTCCGGATCGTCACGCTCTCGCAGGACTACGGAGCGCCCAACTTCATGCTGGGCCAGGTGCTCGACACCTATCATCTGCGCTTCCTGATCGGCCGGCAGGCGCGCGAGGAGGAACTCACGGTCACCACCTTGCGCAAAACCGTGACGACTCGCCTGACGCATGTGGTCTGGACGCGTGATTCATCCGGGGCAATGCGGTGCTACCTCGACGGCCGGGAGGCCGACGCGGCACACTACAGCGGGCCGCGTTCCGGATCGGCGACGCCCGGGCCGGGCCCCGTAACGGTACCCGGCGATTTCGGGGCCTGGCGTGAGCATTTCCGGCTCGCGCTCGGCGATGAATTCCTGCGCGAACGCGCGTGGCTCGGCGAATTCCACCTCGTCGCCGTCTATGGCCGCGCGCTCAGTGCCGACGAGGTCGCCCGCAACCACCGCGCCGGGCTCGTCCGCGCAAGACGCGCGGCCAAGTAGATTCGAACAACAGCCACAACCCTCCGATTTCGAACCTTGGCCGGATGTCTCTCGGCCGGACACGTGAACCGAAACAGCCCCGACACCCTCACCTTGCGCGCCACAATCCACGCATCATGACACGAGGGCGGGAGCCAACGTTCAACATTCAACGCTCAACACTCAACGTTCAACGTGGGCAAGCGCAGATGCTCCCGTTGAAAGTTGGACGTTGAACGTTGAGCGTTGAGCGTTGGGCCCAAGAACAGGGAGCCGAGCCAGGCGCTGCACGGTACCGGCGCTAACCGCGCCGTTCCGTGAGCGCTCCCGTTAGCTGAAGCGTCAGCCTGTTACGCTATATGTCGTGTGTTGATTCGGATGGGCGCGACCGGCGCCGGATGTGGCGAGGGGAGGCTCTGTTCCGATGCGGGCGGACAGGCAGTAAGCTTTGTCGCGAACGCCGCGCGAATGCGGGCCGCGCCCGCCGTAGCCTTGGGCGAATGCGGGCCGCGCCCGCCGTAGCTTTGGGCGAAGGCGGGTACGGCCGGGGGGCGGCCAGCCGTTGGGCTCGGCCGCGACCTGATCTCACGAATTTTCTGGAGAAAACCGACGCGTGCGTGACTTGTCGTGACCATCCACTAATGGAAACGGGGGGGGGGAGCAGGGCCTTGGCCCCCGATTTCGGAGCGCAATCGCCGTGGACGGTTAAACCGAAGAGAAGGAGGGGGTCATGTCAAGGAAGTGTATTGCTCTCGCGATCGTACTGTTTGCCGTTCCCGCCGTTGTTCACGCCGCTACCGTTTCAACGCCAACGTTCAGCAAAGCGCGCGGGTTCTATGATGCGGCGATGAGCGTGACGATTTCGAGCGCCACATCCGGCGCCACGATCCGATACACGACGGACGGGTCGGCGCCGACCGCCTCGTCCGGGACGGTGCTGGCCAACGGCGGATCGGTGACGGTCTCGACGACCACGTGCCTGCGGGCGGTGGCTTGCCAGTCCGGGCTGACGACGTCGGCGGTGCAGACGCACACGTACCTGTTTCTCGGACAGGTCCTCAGCCAGCCGTTGTGGCCGGCGGGCTATCCTGCGACGTGGTCCAAGACCCATCCGCCGCACGGGCCGTGGAGCCCGGTCGGCACGGACGGCGACTACGAGATGGACCCGACCATCGTGAACAAGTATGGCGCCACGACGATGAAGAACAGTCTCAAGGCGCTGCCGTCGCTGGTGGTGGCCATGAAGATCAGCGACATGTTCGGGACCGTCTACCAGCAGGAGCCCGGCCAGACGATCGTGGAGAAGGCCATGTCGATGGAATGGCTGGATCCGGCCGATCCGGCCTCGAACTTCCAGATCGACTGCGGAATCCGGAGCCACAGCTGGGCGTACGCGTGGCGTTGTTTCCGGCTGAAGTACAAGAGCCCGTTCGGCCCCACCTCGCTCAACCAGCCGGTCTTCAAGAAAGCCCCGATGCATCCGACGACCAAAACGGGTTTCGACAAGTTGATCCTGCGCTCGGGCTGCGGCGACAAACTGTGGCGTGGACGCCAGAGCACGGTGGCTACGCGCGGGGTGGAGTTTCGCGACGAATGGCTGCGCTCCGCGTTTCGCGACATGGCGGGCGTCGGCGCGCACGGCACGTATGTGCATCTCTACATCAACCACCTGTACTGGGGCGTCTACAACCTGGTCGAGCGCCCGGATCACTCTCACTGCGCGCTGTGGTACGGCGGCAGCAATTCCGACTGGTACTCCGGCCATCACGCGGGCGACATCAGCGGCAACGACGACCGGTTCGATTCGATGGTGAGCTACGCGGTCAGCGGCAACTACACGGCGGTGAAGAGCCGCCTGGACATCAACAACTTCTGCGACTACATCCTGCTCTCTTGGTTCGCGGGCCTTTACGACTGGCCGCAGAACAACCACTACTACGCCAACCGCAACAATCCGGTGGACAAGGTCTTCTGGATGCAGTGGGACGGGGACTACACGTGGGAGCTGAGCTCCAGTCAGACCACCGGCCGGGTGCACCCTTCGTTTTGGCCGACTCCGCAGCTCGTTCGGCCGGGCGATCCGCAGAGCCCGCTGTACAAGATCTGGCACGGCCTGCGGAAGAACAGCGATTTCATCAATGACTTCAGCCGGCGGGTGGATTTGCACTGCAAGGGCAGCGGCACTTTGATCGAGTCGAAGTCCAAGGCGCGCTGGGACTCGCTGGCCAGCTTCCTCAGCCCCGCCATGTATGCGGAATGCGCGCGCTGGGGCGACTCGCACGAGGACGCGCCGAGTCCGCTCACCCCGCTGACGCACCAGCATTGGCTCGACGCCGTGGCGGTGGGTCGAGCCTCGATGAACAACATCGTCAATGAATTCATCGCCGATCTCAAGAAGTACGGCTACTACAAGGACCCGGCGCCCACGATCCCGGCCGCACCCAGCGGGCTGGCGGCGAGCGCGACGTCGATGAGCCAGATCAGCCTGAGCTGGACGGACAACAGCGGGGACGAGACGCAGTTCAAGGTGGAGCGCAG
>JAFGHX010000331.1 GCA_016929905.1 Kiritimatiellia bacterium | reverse complement strand
GCGCCTTCAGAGCAGCTCACGCTGCCTTCTCAATTTCCAGATCGGTCAGACCCGCTGTGATCTTTGTCGTAATCCTTCCAGTCTCACATCCGCGCTAACAGCGGCGCCTGTTCAATTGATTGTACTTACCAGGCACCGTCGATCAGTAGCGGCAAAGGATCGTGACGAGCCGGTGCCGCAACGCGTTAATTCAGCGGGAAAGGGGCAGATCAAGATGAACGATTCCGCAGGTACACCATGCAGGGTCAACTGGAGGGCGAGCGCCTGCCCGCCGAAGCCTCGGCGCAGGCGGGGGCTCGCCACGTCGGCGGCAGCGCCGCCAAGTGGCCACTTGCGCCGTAGGAGCGACGTGGCGAGCCGCTCTTTGGCAGCGTTGCCTCGTGCGTGTCGGCTGGCGATCTGGGTTTTGTGCATCGTCCTTGCGCCCGCGCGGCAACCTCTCCGGGCCGGTCAGCCGGAGTGGCTCTCACCATACGACGTCGTCTGGAACTCGCCCAGCGCGGACTATCACGGGACCATGCCGATCGGGAACGGCGACATCGGGCTGAACGTCTGGGTCGAACCGGACGACGACCTCCGCTTCTACATCGCGAAGACCGATGCCTGGAACGAGGAGTGCCAGTTGCTCAAGTTGGGCCGGATCCGGGTCAAGCTCACCCCGAACCCGTTTGTGGCCGGCGCGCCCTTCGCGCAGCGGCTGGACCTGGTGCGTGGCGCGATCACGATCACCGCCGGACCGGCCGGCCAGGAGCTGGTCCTCACGATCTGGGTGGACGCGAACCGGCCCGTGATCCGGCTCGAACTCGAGGCCGAGCAGGACTACACCGTCGAATTGCTGCTCGAGACCTGGCGCGGTGCCAAGGATGTCGTGCCCGACACCGGTCCCGAGCAGCTCGTCTGGTATTACCGGAACAGCTCGTCGATGTGGGCGCGCCGCATGGACGCCGAGGGTGCCGCGAGTATCAAGAGCCAGTTCTCGGACCCGCTGCTGAACCGGACCTTCGGCGCCCTCATCGCCGGGGACGGCTTCACGCGCGGGGCCGGCCGGAACCTGGTCGCCGGCCCGGCCGCCCGGCACACGGTGTCGATTCATCCGCTCACGCGGCAGACGAGCACCGCCTCCGATTGGGTGCAGGCCGTCCAGGCCCAGGCGGCGGCCGCAGCCGCGCTGGACCTGGCCGACTTGCGCGCCGCGCACCGCGCCTGGTGGACCGATTTCTGGAACAGGAGCTGGGTCCGCTGCTTGAACGCGGACAGCACCGCGCAGATGGTGACCCAGCGCTACAGCCTGCAGCGGTTCGTGAACGCGTGCGGCGGGCGCGGCGCGCAGCCGATCAAGTTCAACGGCAGCATCTTCACCTATGACCCGTACAACCGGGACGGCGGATACGAAGGACCGGACTACCGGCAGTGGGGCGGCGCGTACTGGTTCCAGAACACGCGGCTCGCCTATTGGCCCATGCCGGCGGCGGGCGACTACGACCTGATGCAGCCGCTCTTCGACACGTACAGGGCCATGCTCCCGTTGCGCAAAGCGCTCACCGGCATACGGTACGGGCACGACGGGATGTGCTTCCCGGAGACGGTCCTGTTCTGGGGCAACTACCAGGACGGCGACTACAACAATTCCTACATCCTCAAGGATTTCAACGGGACGCTGGAACTGCTGGCGATCATGCTGGATTATCATGCGCACACGGCCGACGCGGATTTCGCGGCCGGTACCCTGTTGCCGTTCGCCGACGAGGTCCTGACGTTCTGGGCCCGGCACTTCCCGCGCGGGGCCGACGGCAAGCTTCGGATGGAGCACTCGCAGGCGCTCGAGACCTACTGGGACGCGCACAATCCGAGCTGCGACATCGCCGGCCTGCGCTGGGTGCTCGACGCGCTGTTGGCGTTGCCCGGCGAGCTTGTGAACGGCGCGCGGCGCGAGAGCTGGACCGCATTGCGCGACGAGTTGCCCGGTCTGCCGTTCGCCCAGGAATCGGACAACACGCGGATCCTGCCCGCCATCACCTATGATGAGCCGCACAATTCCGAGAATCCCGAACTGTACACCGTGTTTCCGTTCCGGCTCTACGGCGTCGGCAAGCCGGACCTGGCCACCGGGCAGTACACCTATCGCCAGCGTCGAGTGAAGGGCGGCAACAACGGCTGGCGGCAGGACCCCATCCAGGCCGCTTGCCTGGGGATGACCGACGAGGCCGAGAGCCTGATGACCGGCCGGTTCGCCGGCAAGAACCCCGCCGCGCGGTTCCCCGCGTTCTTCGGGCCGAACTTCGACTGGACGCCCGACCAATGCCACGGGAACGTGGCCGCGGCGGCCCTGCAGACCATGCTGCTGCAGGCCGATGGCGGCTCGATCTTCCTGTTTCCCGCGTGGCCGGCGGACCGGGACGTGGAATTCAAGCTGCACGCGCCCGCAAACACGACTGTTGACTGTACTTACCGCGGCGGCCGAATCGAACAGCTTACCGTCGTGCCGGCGGCCCGGACCGCCGACATCGTGTTCCCCAACCCGAGCATCCCGTGCGCCGACCCGTACGCCTGGCCCGCTCAGCCGGCGGACTTCGCGGCATCGCCCGTTTCCGACACGGCGATCCAACTCACCTGGACGGATGCGAGCGGAAACGAGAAGGGCTTCCGCATTCGGCGGAGCACGGACGGCATCGTGTTTCCAGACCCGAGCATCGAGGTGGGCGCGAACCAGACCCGTTACACCGACACCGGGCTGAGCCCGAACCGTACCTACTACTACAAGATCAAGGCGACGGGCGCAAACGGCGACTCGGCCTATACGACACCCGTGCCGGCCACGACCGCCTGGGCCGTTCCCGACCCGCCGAGCGGGTTGACCGCTCAGGCGCTGTCCACGAACCGGATTGCCCTGAGCTGGTCCGACAACAGCGAGAGCGAAACGGGCTTCCGGCTCGAGCGGCGCCAGAGCGGGCTGAGCGACTGGCACCTGACCGATCTGCCTGCTGGCACCACGAGTTGCACGGACACGGGCCTGCTCACGGGCACGGAATACATCTACAAGATGGTCGCCTACAACGCGGCGGGCGAGTCGGCTTATACGCCCGACACGCGCGTGTGGACCCAGTTCGGGCCGCCGACCGAGTACTACGTGGCGACCTCCGGCTCGGACGGCAACAACGGCACGAGCCTGGCGGCGCCGTTCAGGACGATCCAGAAGGCGGCGTCCGTGATGAAGCCGGGCGACGTCTGCCGCATTCGGCAGGGCACATACCGCGAGACGGTCAGGCCGGCGAATTCGGGGGTCGCCGGCGCGCCGATCACCTTTGAAGCCTACAACGGCGAAGACGTGATCGTTTCCGGCGCGGATCCCGTCACCGGCTGGACCGTGCACGAGGGCAGCATCTACCGAGCGGCACTGGGCTATGCGCCGAGCGAAGTCTTCGTGAACCGGAACCGCATGAACAAGGCGCGGTTCCCGAATACCGACCCGGCCGACCTGCTGACCCAGACGTTTGCCCGTGCCACCACGACCAGTACCGGCGTGACGTTCACCGCGCCGGCGCTGCCGGCCGGCATCGCCTGGGCCGGCGCGCAGGTCTGGGTGATGTCCGGCGACTACTGGGTGGCGCAGCACGGGATCGTGACGGCCGGCTCCGGCAACACGCTCACGCTCGGCACAAAATCCAGATGGTGGTTCACCACCAAATCGGGCAGCTACGACCGCGCCTATGTCAGCGGCCTGCTCGCACTGCTGGACACGGCCGGCGAATGGCACTACGGCGGCGGCGCGCTGTACCTCTGGGCGTCGGCCGGCGTCAACCCGGCGAGCCTGGCGGTGGAAGCGGGGCGCCGCCGGTACGCCTTCGATCTGAGCGGCAGATCCCACGTCACGCTCAAAGGCGTGGGCATTTTCGCCGCTACCGTCACCCTGAACGACGCCGAGCACTGCACCCTGGACCGGTGCTGGGCCGAATACGTGAGCCCCGAATTCTTCATCAGCGTCGGGTTCAACCGCCAATTCGCGGAAGGCAGTTCCCGCTCCGTCGGGGTCAACGCCGCCAGCGAGGGGTTGGGCATCACCGTGGGCGGCCGCTACAACACCGTCCGCGGGTGCACCGTCAAGAAATCGTTCGGGGACGGCATCAGCGTGTTCGGCCAGAACCATACGGTCGAGGACTGCGTGGTGCGCGACTGCAACTGGTCCGGCACCGATTGCGCCCTGCTTTGCGCCACCGGCCGCAACCACCTCCTGCGCGGGAACACCCTGTACCGGGCAGGCCGGACCGGCCTGTTGCACCGGGGTATCAAGGCCTCCCGCATCGAATACAACGACATCCACGACACCCAGTGCCTCACCGACGATGGCGGGGGCACGTATGCGTACGGGACCGATGGCGAAGACACCGTGATCTGCTACAACTGGGTCCATGACGACCACGGCTGGTCGCCGACCCGGCAGGTCGGCGCGGGCATCTACCTGGACAACGGCTGCGCCAATTTCAGCATCCATCACAACGTGATGTGGAACTGCACGCACGGTATGCGGCTGAACGCGCCCTGGACCAACTACCAGATCTGCAACAACACGATCAGGAACGGGATGGTGAACGGGTTCAAAGACGAATCGAAGCTCAACGTCAAGACGTACAACAACCTGTCGGATACCGGGCCGTTCCTGGGTACCGATCTGAAGAACAACCTGCAGGTTGCCGACCCGAAATTCGTGAATGCCGGCTCGGGCGATTTTCGGCTGCAGGCGGGTTCGCCGGCGATCGACTACGGACTGACAATCGCCGGCGTCACCGACGGGTATGCGGGCACGGCGCCCGACGCGGGCGCCTACGAGTACGGCGGGCCGGCCTGGACAGCGGGGGTGCCCGCGCCGCTCGACCTGACGGCCACGCCTGTTGCCCCGGCCGGCATCGAGCTGGCCTGGATCGACAACTTCCCGGACGAGGGCGGGTTCGTGATCGAGCGGCGCCGGAGCGGGACGGACGGCTGGGACAGGCTCGCTGTCGCCGGCCCGCTGCCGGCGAACAGCACGCGCCATACGGATACCGGCCTGTTGCCGGGCACGAAGTACTACTACAAGGTCAAGGCGGTGACGCACGGCGCGGAGTCGGCCTGGTCGCGTGTCGCCGGCGCCACCACGCTGGGAGGCGGGCCGCCGGCCGCGCCCGTGAACTTGAGCGCAACGGCGCTCGCCCAAACGCAAGTGGCGTTGAGCTGGACCGACAACAGCGGCAACGAGGACGGATTCCGGCTGGAACGGCGCCAGAGCGGACTGAGCGCCTGGCACCTGACCGACCTGGCCGCCGGCACGACGAGCCATACGGAT
>JAFGHX010000330.1 GCA_016929905.1 Kiritimatiellia bacterium | reverse complement strand
GACCCTACCGTAGGACGGGCTTTCCAGCCCGTCCCGCACAGTCGTGAGCCGATGGTTAACGGGGACGGGCTGGAAAGCCCGTCCCACGGGGGCTTGACAAAGCTTACGCCAGAGCTTACGACAAAGATCACAACAAAGCTTACGACAAAGACTCCGACAAAGATGGCGACAGCGGGGCTCACCTGACCTGGCCCCGCCGGAATTGACAGTTTCGGCCTTCCTGCCACGATCCCCGCTAACATCCCCTCACGCCCGTTGATTGTACTCAGCGGAGGCGAGGGAAACGGGCGGTTAACTCGAAGGAATGGGAGGAAAAGGGGATGAATCAGGCGACATGTCGATTCTTTGCCGCATTCTGCATCGGGATCAGCCTTCTCTGCGGGGCGGGCCGGCTGCCGGCCGCCACGGTTTCGAACCCCTCGTTCAGCCATTCGCGCGGGTTCTACACCGCCTCGTTCAATGTGGGACTCTCGACATCCACCGCGGGCGCGACGATCCGCTACACGACGGACGGCTCGAAGCCGACCGCCTCGCACGGCACGGTGTACGGGGGTGCGGTCCCGATTTCGAACACGACCTGCCTGCGCGCGCGCGGGTTCATGGCCGGCTACACGGCCTCGCCCCCCGTCACGCACACCTATCTGTTCCTCGACAAGGTGAAGGTGCAGCCGAACGCGATGTCCGGCGAGAACTGGGCGGACACGCAGGCGCACATGGACACGGCGATGGACCCGGACATCGTGAACAACGCCACCTACAGCAGCCGCGTGGTGCCGGCGCTCAAGGCGATCCCGAGCCTGTCGATCGTGATGGATTACGCCGATCTGTTCGGCGATTCGCACGGGATCATGCACTATCCCAACTGCGAGGACCGCGGGCTCGCCGCCGAGCGCGAATGCTCGGTCGAGCTGATCGGCAAGGACGGCACGGGCAAGTTCCAGGTTAACGCCGGTATCCGCGTGTTCGGGATGGGCTCGCACCACAACAACTGGTTCGCGAAACGGTCGTTCCGGCTCCTGTTCAAGGCGGCCTACGGGCCCGCGAAACTGAATTACGCCCTGTTCCAGGACGCGCCGAACCATGCCGGGTCCGCTGTGACGCTCTTCGATACGATCACCCTGCGCGGCGGGCACAACGCGAGTTGGGCCGGTTACGAGGCGAAAGACTCGCACAAGACCGGCCAGATGATCACCTACACGCGCGATCAGTGGGTACGCGACGCGCTGATTGCCGCCTATGGCTACGGCTATCACGGCACGTTCGTGCACCTGTACCTGAACGGGGTGTACTGGGGCCTGTACAACCCGTGCGAGGGGACGGAGCCCGCCTTCTTTCGCGACTATTTCGGCGGGGAGAAGGACAACTGGTGCGTGCTGAAAGGGGACGGCCCGTTCGACCCGCCCGAGTTCCGGGAACACGGCAGCCGCGCGCAGTGGAACTACCTGCACGATACGCTGGTTCCGAAAGATTTGGCGCAGGCCGCCAACTACAACACGGTCAAGCAATACCTGGACGTCACGAATTTCGCCGATTACCTGCTCGTGAACTGGTACGCGGGCGTTGGCGACTGGCCCGGCTGGAACTACGGCGCGGGCAACTGCAACAGTCCCGTCGGCCCCATCCGCTACATGTCCTGGGATGCGGAGTCGTGCTGGTTCAATCAGCCGACTCGCTGCAACGGCGGCGCGTGGGTGCACCCGGGCTTCTACGATCCCGAGTACTGCAAGCCCTGGGCGGATGTGTACAACGCACACACGCCGACGCTGTTCCGCGCCTTGATGGCGAACCTCGACTTCAAGACCCTGTTTGCGGACCGGCTCTACGCGCACTGCGCGAACGGCGGCGCGTTGACCGACGCCAACTCGCGCGCGCGCTGGAACGCGCTGTGCGACCGGGTCAGCGAGGCGGTGATCGGCGAGTCGGCGCGCTGGGGCGATTTCTGGCAGGCGGAGAACGGGTCGTTGTTCAAGCGCGACACGCACTGGGTAACGGCCCGCAACGCGATCTACAACATGATGGGCGGTAACGGCGACCGGCTGATCGCCGCCTGCCGCAACCGCGGGTATTACCCGTCCCTGAATCCGCCCGGCTTCAGCACGTACGGCGGCACGGTCGCGGCCGGGTTCAAGCTGACCCTCAGCCGGAGCGGCGGCACGCTCTTCTACCGGACCGACGGCCAGGACCCGCGCGTCTCGGGCGGCGGTGTGCAGGCCGGCTCGCTGTCGGCCGCGGCGAACGTCGTGCTCACGCTGAACGCGACCGCAACGGTGAAGGCGCGGCAGAAGAACGGGAGCACGTGGAGCGCATTGGCCGGCGCCGCGTTCACCGTGACCGGCAGTGTCGCCAACCCGCCCGCGGCGCCCGGCAGCCTGACCGCGCGCGCCGTCTCGACCAGTCAGATCGACTTGAGCTGGCAGGACAACAGCCACAACGAAACCGGCTTCAAGATCGACCGCCGCCGGACCAGCGCGGACACGTGGGACCGCGTCGCCACGCTCGGCGCCGGCGTCACAGCCTGCCACGACACGGGCCTGCCCGCCGGCACGCTGTTCTACTACAAGGTCAAAGCCTACAACGCAGACGGCGAGTCCGCCTACACGGCGGTCGCCGGCGCCACGACCGAGCCGGGGGCCGATCAGTGGTACAGCGTGGATACCGGCGCCTGGACGGTCGAGAACGCCTTTTTCAGGTACGATTACAACTACTGGACTCAGGACGACCACCGTTGTGCCGCGATCAACAGCTTCAAAATCAAGCCGTCGCTCACCGAACAGTGCAACACGCGTTCCGGGCCGCCGGGCCAGCTTGACCGCTGGTACCTGGGCAGTGGTGACATGGCGATGACGCAGTTCGCGGTCGAGGACGTGCAGGCCGATCACGTGGATATCCGCGTGAAAGTGCACGGGGAATGGGCGGACGACCTGAACAAGCGCGAGCGGATCTATCGGAACAACGCGGTGATCGAGACGGCCTATGCGCGCTCGTTCTGGGGTATTCAGGAATGCATGAATCCCGGCGACACGGCCGCCGGCGCCGCCGTCTACCTGCATGGGTACGGATTCTGCGATGCGGAACTGGTGGCGGAACCCAACAACAACCTGCGCAGGGCGGTTGAGGCGGTCGGAGCCGACTGGTCCGCCTGCACGTTCAACGGCTACAACATCATCGGGCACGTGAACACGCAGAACGGGCAGGGGATCGGGTTCGTCTGGCCCGCCGCCGTCATGGATGGGTTGGGCCATTCGTGGAACTACTGGGCCTGGAAGAACGGCGCGTGTTCCGGCGAATGGTGGCCGTGCCAGCTCACGAACCCGTGGACGCGCTGGATGTTCGCCGTGGCAGGCGGGACCGCAGAAGTCGCGCGGGTCGGCATGCAGATCGCGCTGGCGGGCAGCGCGGCCGGCGTCGTCCAGGATTGGAGCGGCCCGCCGCCCGAGCCGCCCGCCGCGCCGAGCGGGCTGACCGCGCAGGCGCTGTCCACCAGCCGGGTCGCGTTGGCCTGGACCGACAACAGCAGTAACGAGACCGGCTTCCGGCTGGAGCGGCGCCAGAGCGGCGCGAGCGCCTGGCAGGTGACCGACCTGGCCGCCGGCACGACGAGCCATACGGATACCGGGCTGCTCGCGGGTACGGAATACATCTACAAGATCGTCGCCTACAACGCGGCGGGCGAGTCGGCCTATACGCCTGATACGCGCGTTTGGACACAGGCCGAACCGCCGGCCGCGCCGGCACAGCCGACCGGGTTCGGCGCCACGCCGCTCGCCGCCACGCAGATCCGGCTCACGTGGACGGATGCGAGCGACAACGAAGACGGATTCCGGCTGGAACGGCGCCAGAGCGGACTGAGCGCCTGGCACCTGACCGACCTGGCCGCCGGCACGACGAGCCATACGGAT
>JAFGHX010000329.1 GCA_016929905.1 Kiritimatiellia bacterium | reverse complement strand
CTAGCGAAGCTTCGCCTCAAACCGACGAGCTTTGGAAAGCACGCCCCAGAATAGCCACAAAAAGGCACAAAAGGCGCAAAAAAAGAGGCACACAAAGCGAGCCAGCGCGACCGATATGTTGAGGGAATCGTGCCCGCACCAGAGTGCGGGCACGATTCCCTCAACGTTGCCCTTTTCATAATGCACAAGACCCGATCAGGTCCAAAGCAACCAATCGGATGCCCTCGATGAGCCCTTTTGTGCCTTTTGTGCCTTTTTGCGGCTATCCTCGTCTTAGGCCGATGGAACAGTCCAACGCGGGCTTCGCCCGCAACCCAGAGGTCAGAGGTCAGAGGTCAGAGGTCAGAGGTCGGAGGTCAGAGGTCGGAGTTCAGAGGTCAGCGACTCTTCCCGCATACACGGGTCGCCCATCTGACCTCTGACTTCTGACATCTGACCTCTTGGGGGCCGAGAACTTCTTGTTTTTCGGTGCAGTTTTCGAGGACGAAGCCACTAATCTTTGTCGGATTCTTCGTCGCCGATTCTGCCGGCTCCCCCCCGTCCGCGACTACCGCGTCAACGTCACCGTTCGCCCCTGGCGGTCCTCGAGTACGACGCGGTCTTTCTCCAGCTTGCGGACCATGAAGTAGGAAATCTTGCCGCCGCTCGGTACGGGCAATGTCTCGCCTTCCTTGACCCACGCCTCGTTGATCCAGGCGTAGAGGATGGCGCGGCCCGTTCGGCGGTCCTGTCGCTCGCTGATCACGTGAAGCGTCAGCGGCGGAAGGGCAGGGGGCGCACCGTCTGCCGGCGCCGGCCCCGCCGTCGCGCCCGGTGCCGCCGCCGGGACCGCGTCGGCAGGAACCGCCACATGCGTGAGCGGCCAGAACGGATCCCGGAAAAACGCTTCCTTCTTCTTGGCCGCCTCCGCCGGGACAGGGACGACCCTGATGACCCGCTCCGGCGGCGCACCCGTAGGCAGCCGCGTTGTGATGGGGTCGCCTTGCCAGGGGCTTTCCGGAACGGCCGGCTCGGCCGGGGCCCCGGCGCCAGGGCCGGGGCCGGGCCAGCCCGGCGGCACGCCGCTGCCCGGCTGGTGGGCTGGCCATGGCGGCTGGCCGCCGGGCGGTCCGCCCGGCCAGCCTGGCGGACCGGGCGGCGGCACGGGCGGTGGCCCGGTTGCCTGGCCGGCCGCGTGCGCCGGCAGTCCCAAGCCCAGTCCCGCCGCGCAAATCAGCGCCGCTGTCGTCATCCACCGTGCTCGTCGTCTGCTGCTCATCGTGCCCTTCCCCGATCGCGCGCCCATCTTCAATCCTCAATTTTCGGTTCCCTTGAAAGACCCGGCGCGGACGGAGCCGCGCCCTCCAAAACCCCATCATGTTGTGCTGGAGGGCCGGCCTCCGTGCCGGCCGCAGGGGTTTCTCAACGGAACCAATTTTCGCTCTTCACGCCCCGCGCCCCTCCACCGCCTTGCGCCTTGCTCCGTCGATCCAGACCGGCCAGGAGACGGTCAGGGTGACGCGGTGTTTGCGCGGCCAATCGGGAACCATGTTGAGATCCGAAAGGCTCAGGTAGGGGTTGTCCTGTTCGAGGATCTGAACGAACCGCATCAGGGCGGCGTAGCCGCACCGCAGCTCCATCGTCGCGGCGTAGAACCGGAAGCTGGGTTGCCAGCTTGGTGCGGAGCTGTCCGCCCCGAATCGCGGATGCCGCTGGCGCGCCTGCTCCATGCCCGGCGCCAGCGGCTTCAATTCGCCGCGGACGAACTCCTCAATCGTAACGCCGGCCGCCCGCGCGTAGCGGTCGAGCAGCCGCTTGATCGTGATCTCGTAATTGTCGAACATGGGTTGCGGCACATAGCGGCGGGAGATGTCGGCCAGGTGCACCGGCGCGTTCGGGTTCCGGACCGCGGCGCGCTGCTCCACCTTGATCTCGTGTTCCAGGAAAGCCAGCTTCATGCGCAACGCCGTCAAGTCTTCCAGGCGCGCATTGTTCCTGGCGACGAGAGGTCCAATAACCTGGTGCACGCCCGCAAGGACGAGCGCCACACCCGCGACGGCCGCCGCGGACCATACCGCTCTCTTTCTCTTCTCGGCTTTCTTCATTCGCCTGTGTCCCGCTCATCGGCGTCTCGCCGCGTTGCGTCGTCCTGGAGCCGCAGCGGGCGCGGCTTGTAGGCGCAGCCCACGACGCAGTACAGATTGCCCTCGCTCTTGGTCCTCTCGTCCAGCGTCACCGTCACCTTGTCCAGGACGGGCCCGGTGAAGGCCGTCTGCTCCAGCTTCGTCGTCAGGGCGCGCACGAGTGCCGCCGGCTCACGGCCCGCGGCGAGCACCGTGAGCTTCAAGTCGTAGACGCGCCGCGGGACACCGTCCTGCCTCTGCGCGGTCTCGGTCATCGTCAGGTCCAGCAGCCGCACGCCTTCGCCCCGCCGTGCGTCCGTAAGCGCATGCACCGCGGCCCGTACGTCCCAAAGCTGTTCGCGCCACGACAGGCGTGACTCGTGCAGCGCCAGCATCTCCGCCAGCGCGTTCTCCGTCCTGACCCGTTCGGCTTTCGGCGCCATGACCCTCGTGTACCGCGCCGTTGCCTGCTCCAACTGCGTACGGGTCCGCTCGAGATCGCGGTTCAGCCGGCGGTAACTGTGCAGAAACGGGAAGAGAAGCACGGCCCCCAGAAGCAGGACGGCGCCCGCGATCAGGCTCACCACCACCGAGGGCTTGACGGCACGCGCCGCACTCCGATCCGCCGGCAGAAAGTCGCAGAGAAACGCGCTGGCCGGCTGCCGTGGCAGGCCGTGTGCCAGGACGGCCAGTCCCGTCCCGACCGCTGCCGCGAAACGGTACTCCTGGCCGCGCAGCGTATCCGGCACGGCGCCGGGCGCGAGCGTGAGACCGGCGAACGGATTCCACGGCTGCGGCTCCAGCCCGGTGGCCTCTTGCAGAAGGGCCGCCACCTCGCGTTGCTCCCGAATGTTGCCCGAGACGAACAGTCGCGACACCTGTCGCTGCGTGTGGCCCTCGACGAACTGACGCGACATGGCCAGTTGGTTCAGGAACGGCTCACACGCCGTCTTCACGGCGGCCGAAACGTCCACCGCATGGTCCGCCAGCAGCCGCGCCCCCGTTTCCGCGTCCGCGCCGAACTCGCGGCCGATCGCCTCGGCGATCGTCGCCATGCCGAATTCGAACCGCCTGAGCAGTTGCAGCTCGCCCTTGAGCAGAAAGGCCAGCAGCGTGGACTTGGCACCGAGTTCGATCAGCGCCGCCGGCCCCGCCGCGTCGCGAGCGGCCGGCCCGGCCGCGAACGCCGACAGGGCGGCCACCTCGGCCACATGCAGGCACGTCGCGCGCGGGTAGCGTCTGCCGATCGCCGCCAGCGTGCCGGCGACCGTTTCGTGAGGGAGCGCCACGCCCAGAACCCGCGTCTCGCGCGCCTGCCGGCCCGCGTTGAGCACGGTGGCGCCGATGCAATACGCCGCCGGTTCCAGCCCGAGATACTCCGCCGCCTTCGCCCCGATTTCCTCTTCGTCCAGCTCGGCCGGCAGGCGCAACAGGCGCATGGCCGTGTCTTTCCCGCACACACAGAGCGCCGCGCGCCGCGCCGAAAACGACGGGGGCAGCGCCGGCAGGGCCCCGCCTTCGCCGCGCGGCAGGACGGCAGCCGCGCGCACCGTCACGGCCTCCGTCTCCGTTCCCAGTTCCACGGCCCGGATCTCCGTTTCGCCCAGCTCGATGCCCACGATTCTGCGCCGGAGCCGAAGGAGGCGGCGAACCTTGTCACTGACGATCGGAATCATACCACCCGAATGCATAGCCGAAAACGACCGAATACGCAACCTCGAATGCCGGGCAACGCCGGCGCGGCGCGCGCCGCCGTCAACGCCTGTTGACTCCCGGGCTCGTTGCGCTATACTCTGGGCCTCACGTACCAGCGAAAGGAATGTGGCCCCATGACAACACTGGACAGCGAGCAGATCATGAAGGTGTTGCCGCATCGCTACCCGATGCTGCTTGTGGACAGGATCGTCGAATGCGACGGCCAGAAGCGCATCGTCGGCATCAAGAACGTGACCGTCAACGAGCCGTTCTTCCAGGGGCATTTCCCCGGCCGGCCCGTCATGCCGGGCGTGCTGCAACTCGAAGCCATGGCCCAGACGGCCGGGGTGATGGTGAGCCAGTTGGGCGGTATGGAAGGGAAGATCCCTTACTTCATGGCGATCGACAAGGCCAAGTTCCGCAAGGTCATCCGCCCGGGCGATCAGATGCGGATCGAGGTCGAACTCCTGAACCTGCGCTCGAGAACGGGAAAGGTGAAGGGTCAGGTGTTTGTCGACGGGCAGCTTGCGTCCGAGGCGGAACTCCTTTGCATGATCACCGACCAGCAGGCTGACGCATGACGTCGATTCATCCCACAGCCGTTATCGCCGAGGGCGCCCGGCTCGGCCAGGGCGTCGAGGTGGGGCCCTACAGCGTCATCGGCCCGAACGTCAGCGTCGGCGACCGGACGCGAATCATGGCGCACGTGTTCCTGGACGGGTGCACGCGTGTCGGCGCCGAGTGCACCGTCTTCCCCTTCAGCAGTATCGGCACGCAGACCCAGGACCTCAAGTACGCCGGCGGAAAGACCGCCGTCGAAATCGGCGACCGCACCACCTTGCGGGAGTATGTCACCGTCAACTCGGGCACGGCGGAAGGCGAATGCACGCGCGTGGGCTCCGATTGCCATATCATGGCCTACTCCCACGTCGCGCACACTTGTACGATCGGCGACGGCGTCATCATGGCCAACGGCAGCCAGCTCGCCGGCGAGGTCGTCGTCGAACGCCAGGCCGTCCTCGGCGGGTTGGTCGGCGTCCACCAGTTCTGCCGCATCGGCCGGCTCGCCATGATCGGCCACAACTCCAAGGTCAACCAGGACGTGCCGCCCTTCATGCTTGCCGACGGCAATCCGCTCGCCGTCCGCGGGGTGAACAGCGTCGGCATGGAGCGCAAGAAGGTCAACGCCAAGGCGCGCGCCGCGCTCAAAAACGCGCACCGCTTCCTCTACCGCATGGACCTCTCCACCCGCCAGGCGCTCGAGAAGATCCGCGCCGAACTCGAGATGCTGCCCGAGGTCGAACACCTCGTGCGGTTCATCGAGGAATCCGAACGCGGAATCGTCAAGTAGGGGACGCGTGGAAGAGTGGAAGGGTGGAAGGGTGGAAGAATGGAAGGGTGGAAGGGTGGAAGGGTGGGGTGCTTCTGCCGTCCGTCGCCGAACTTGCCCTGTTTTCGGCATCTTGCTTCTTGTCTTGCTTTCGATCTTCCTTTCTTTCCGGCATCACACACACCCGGTGATCTGAAGTAAGGCGAGAAGTAAGACGGTTATGTGCCCCGTGGCGGGCCGTCGCGACCGGTCGGCGGGGATTCGACGGAATCGAGGTCGCCGCCGCAACCTTCCCTCGCCGGGCCTCCCTTGCCGCCGTGTGTCGGCCTTCGCAGGCGCGCCCGCGTTCACCGCCCGCCCGCAATGGGCATTTACAGATCGGCTGTCTCGGTGTAGGATACTCCGGCAACGCGTCATGAGTAGACAGATGCCATTGTGTGCGTCCGTTTCGAACGGCGAAGCCGAACGGCCCCCTGCGGCGGAGCAACGAGTGCCCTGCGGCAGACCGGCCGCCCGCCTGCGGCGATCGGCTGCCGGCCTCCGGACAGCGCGTTTGGCTGTCTGTGCCCTGCTCGCCGCGGTCCTCCTCGCCCCCGCCCTCCCGGCCCAGCCGCCGGGCGAGACATCGGTGAATTTCAGTTTCGACCAGGTCGAGATCCGGATACTGGCGAAGCTGGTCGGCGACATCACCGGCCGCAAGCTGGTGGTCGGGCCGGACGTCAAGGGGAAGGTGACGGTCGTGACGCCCACCCGGATCCCCGTCTCGCAGGTGTATCCGCTGTTCATCTCGATCCTCGAGTCCAGCGGCTATTCCGTTGTGCGCCGCGACGATATCCATCATGTCGTCGCCGTGCCGAGGGCGGAGGTGAGTGATGCGCCCGTGGTCGCGCCCGGCGAGCCCGTCCCGGCGGGCGGGCTGATTACGCGCGTGTTCCGGCTCGAACACGTGAATGCCGCCGACTTCGGTCGAACGCTGCAGTCGATGGTGCGCGGCGGCAAGGCGGGCGGCGTGACGGCGTTCGAACCGACCAACCACCTGATCGTCACCGATACCGCCGAGTCCGTCCGGCGGGTCGAGAGGATCATCGGCGAGATCGACAAGCCGGGCCTCGCCGTGAGCACGGAGATCGTCCCGCTTACCTACGCGGCGGCCGAGGACGTCGCCCAGCAACTCACCGCCGCGATGGCCAGAGCGCAGGGACAGGGAGTCCAGATCGCGCAACGCCTCCCGCGCCCGGCCGGCAGCCCCCAGCCGGCGGCGCCGGGCGAGACCGTCATTGTGGGCGCGCCCCATTCCAACAGCCTCATACTCGTCGGACCGCCCGCCAGGCTCGCCAATCTCAAGCAGATCCTGGCCAAACTGGACGTGGAGCCGCCGTCGGGGCATGGGCGACTGAGCGCCATCTTCCTCAAGTACCTCTCCGCGGAGCAGGCGGCCAAGAGCCTGAACGCGCTGCTCGCCAAATCGGCTGACAAAGACAATCGACAGCGCATCGCGATCGAGGCGGACGTGACGAACAACGCCCTGATCGTCGACGCCGCCCTGCGCGATTTCGAGGAGGTGCGCGGCCTGGTCGAGACGCTTGACCAACCGCCTCAGCAGGTCCTCGTCGAGGTGATGATCGCCGAACTCAGCCTGGAGGACGGCCTCGATGTCGGGGTGGACCTCTTCGCCGGCGCTTCGCCCGACCAAGGGAAGACCGAGGTCGTCGGGTCCATGGCCGTCGATGACGCGAACGACACCCTGATGAGCAGCATCATGCAGGGCGTCATCCCGCAGGGGTTGACGATCGGCCTCGCGCGCGGCAGCTACACCGACAGCAGCGGGCGCGTCGTCCCGGTGTTCCCCGCGTTGATCAACCTGAACGCCACCCAGCGCAACGACAAGCTCAAGATCCTGTCCAGCGTTCCGCTCTGGGCCCAGAACAACCAGGAAGCCACCGTCAATATCGTCAAGAATATCCCCGTGCTCAAGTCGACCATTCAGGGCGGGTCCGGTACCGCGCGCGACGTGATCCAGAACATCGAGCGTGTGGATGTGGGCATCAAGCTGACCCTCACCCCGCACGTGAATCCGAACGGCGAAGTGCTGATGAAGCTGAACCCCAATATCGAGGCCCTGATCAGCCCGACCACCCAGGCTGAAGATCTCACGCCCACCATCACCCGCCGCGAGGTGTCTACCACCGTTACCGTGCCCGACGGCGCCGTCATCGTGATCAGCGGCTTGATCCGTGAAGACCAGGTCAAGCGCCTGCGCAAGGTCCCGCTGCTCGGCAGCATACCCGGGCTCGGCTGGCTGTTCAGACGCTATGTCTCCGGCGTCGAGCGCACCAACCTGCTCATTTTCGTCGCGCCCCATATCGTCACCGATATGGAGAAGGCCCGGGCCATGAAGGAGGCCCTCGAACAAAAAACCGACCTGTCCGCCGCACCGCTTACCCACACGGCGGGGGAACCGGCGGACTAGGGGGCCGGCCCTCTGCATCTTTGTCGTAAGCTTTGTCGACCTCCGCCCGCTTGGCGGGCGGTCCATTGCGGCCAGGGCCCCGGATGACTTTGCGACAACGCTCGCGACAAAGTTTACGACAAAGCTCACGACAACGTCGGAACGCAGGAAGACGCCCAATGCCAACAGCCGCCCCACAGAACGAGCCGTCCCCCGCCGCCGAGCTGGATCAGCTCAAGGCGCTGGCCGCTCAGTACAGGCTGGATTGGCTTGAAACGGTTCCGTCGGATTCGCTCGATTCCACGCTGGTGACCGAGGTGCCCGTGGAATGGGCGCGCGCGCACGGCGTGCTGCCCGTCCGCTACCGGGGCGAATTGTGCGTGCTGACCGCCGACCCGCGCGCGATCGGCGACCAGGAATACCTCGCGCTCATTCTCGGGGCCGAACTGCGCCCGCTGCTCGCGCCGCGCCGCGAGATCGCGCGCAGCATCGAGACATGCTACTTCAGCAAGGCGGATCGCGCCGAAGACTTCATTCGCGACCTGGCCGAACCCGCACCCGACCGGACGCTGATCCTGCGCGAGACGGACGACCTGCTCAAAGTCGCCGATCAGGCCCCGGTCACCCAGTTGGTGAATCTGATCCTGCTCGAAGCGGTGAAAGCCGGCGCTTCGGATATTCATTTCGAGCCGTACGAGGCCAGACTCCGCGTTCGGTTCCGGATCGACGGCATGCTTTACGACCAGACCGCGCCGCCCAAGCACCTTCAACAGGAACTGATTTCGCGGCTCAAGATCATGGCGCGGATGGATACGGCGGAAAGACGCCTGCCCCAGGACGGGATGGCCCGCGTGCGCGTCGGGGAACGTGAGATCGATATTCGCGCGTCGACGCTTCCCGTGGCCGAAGGGGAGCGCATGGTCTTGCGCTTGCTCAACCGCGAATCCGCCCTGCTGCCGCTCACCGCGCTGGGCATGTCGACGGCCGCGCTGGACCGATTCCGGGCGCTGTTGCGCGAGACGCACGGCATCATCGTGGTCGCCGGCCCCACCGGCAGCGGCAAGACAACCACGCTGTACGCCGCCCTGCAGGAGCTCGATACGCAGAAGCAGAATATCCTCACGATCGAAGAGCCGATCGAGTATCAATTGCCGAATATCGGGCAGATGCAGGTGAAGCCGAAGATCGGGCTCACGTTCGCCAACGGGTTGCGCCATATCCTGCGGCAGGATCCCGACATCATTCTCGTCGGTGAAACCCGCGATCTGGAGACGGCCCAGATCGCCGTCCGCGCCTCGCTGACCGGGCACCTCGTCTTCACCACGCTGCACACCAACGACGCGTCCGACTCCGTCATCCGGCTCGTCGATATGGGGATCGAACCCTATCGGCTTGCCGCTTCGCTGCGGGCCGTGCTGGCCCAGCGGCTTGTCAGGCGGCTCTGCCCCGAGTGCAGACGCCGGGTCGTCGCCACCGCCGCGGATCTCGCCGCGCTCGGCCCGGCCGCGGCCCGGCTGCAAGGGGCGTCCGTCTGGACGGCCGGCGGATGCGGCGCGTGCCTGGCGGGCTACAAGGGGCGGACGGGCGTGTTTGAGTTGATTGCGCTCGATGCGGCCATGCGGGAACACCTGCGCCGGGAGGACCTCGCCGTGGAACGCCTGCGCGAGGCGGCCGCCCGCAAAGGCATGACCAGCATGCTGGACGACGGCGTCGAAAAAGTGCGCGCCGGCCAGACGAGCATTGCGGAGCTGGTGAGGGCGCTGGGCGAGTCGGTGTGACGGGGGAAGTCTCTCGCCCGCCCGTGCCCGACGAAGTCCCGACCGCGTAGCGCGCCGGGACGAAGTCGGGTCGGGGACTGGCTCGATCTTGCAAAGGGCGCAGAGGGGGATCTGCCCGCGAAAGGCCGCGAAACAGGACGCGAAAAGGACGCTTGCGTTGGGCGAAAACGTCGGGGGGACATGAGCAGTTGTTGCGGGAATCGAAAGGCTGCCGCAACGCCGCGTTGCGCCAGCCTCGATTCCCGCAACGAGCGCCTCTTTCTTGGGCAGACCCGCGGCGGTTGCGGGTTGTGGGGAGGCTCTGCGAGCGGCCCGGGCGGCTCGCGGAGCCGCCGCCACAACCGAGCACCGATTAACGATTAACGAATAACGAATAACGCGTCTGCGCGATGAAGACCTTCGAATACAGGGGCTACGACCGGAGCGGGCGGATCAAGAAGGGGTTGGCCGAGGCGCTCGATCCGAAGGGGGCCCGCGAGAAGCTGGCGGCCGCCGGGATTCTGGTCGAGCGGCTGACCGTTGCGGGTGAGCCCGGTGCCAACCGGGGGTCAACCCGCGGCGCCCGTTTCCCCGAAGAGATCCGCGCCGTCTTCTATCGCGAAACCGGTACGCTGCTGGCGGCGGATCTGACCCTCGTGCATGCGTTCGATATCCTGATCCAGTCGCCCGAGATGGGCGACGCCCGGCCCCTGCTGGCCGGCATCCGCGACCGCGTGCGCGCCGGCCGGTCCTTGGCGGATGCCCTGGCGCACGCCTCCGGCAGCGTCCGGTCCTTCGAACGGGCCATCATCGAGGCCGGCGAACGCACGGGCGCGCTCAGCCAGGTTCTTGTCCAGCTCGCGTCCTTTCTCGAAGAGCAGCAACAGCTCAAGGCCAGGATTCAGACGGCGCTCATCTATCCGGCCGTGGTGGTCGTCTTCGCGGTGCTCGTCGCCGCCGTGCTGCTCGGGATCCTGGTGCCCGCGGTCGGCGAGCTGCTGGCGGAGTCGGATGTGCCCGTTCCGATGCTGACACGCGCCATGATCGCGGCCGGCCGCGCATGCAAGATCGCCGCGCTGCCGCTGATCGCCGCCGTTGCCGGCGGCATGATCTGGGTGCGCACCCGGAAGGCTCACGACACCGCCTTTCGCCTGCGGATGGATCGTGCCCTGTTTCGCCTGCCCGTTGCCGGGACGGCCTACGGGCTGCTCGTTAACGTGCGGTTCCCGCGTACGTTTTCCATTCTCCTCAACGGGGGCGTCCCGATCGTCGACGCCATGGCGATGGCCGGCCGGGCGACGGGCAGCGCGTGGATCGAAGACCTCGTTCGGAAAGAAGCCGAATCCGTCCGGCACGGCAGCAGCGCGGCCGACGCGCTCAGACGCATCCCCCTGCTGTCCGAGTCGCTGCCCGGTTGGGTCCAGGCCGGCGAGGCCAGCGGCAACCTGCCCCAGATGCTGGACAACGCCGCCGCCCGCTATCAGCGCCGCTGGGAGCGATTCGTCACGCGCGGCCTCACCGTGCTGGAGCCGGCCCTCATCCTGCTCGTCGGCGGCTTCGTCCTGCTCGTCACCCTCTCCATCCTGCTCGCCGTGCTCGCCATGAACCAAACGCTAATGTGAAACGCGATCGTTCTCGCACCTTTTCGGCCCGCGAAAGCTCGCGAAAGAGGCGCGAAAAGCGGAGCGGGAAAGCTTCGTCACGGCACGGTGGGCACGAATCTGCAGCAACTTTGAACTGTTTGCGCCGACAGCGCTGTTTGTGCAATCAGACCTTCCGCGGCGCAAACAACTCAAAGTTGCTGCGTTCGCCGGGCTGCACGTTGAGCGGACAATGGCCATGGAAATCGACGTCTCTATACTTGCCGTTCCCAAAGAAGCCGGCCCTCGTTGCGGGAATCGAGGATGGCCACGACGCCCCTCACGTCCAATTCACCCTCATGTTGACGCGTCGTGGCGATCCTTCCGATTCCCGCAACAACCGTGGCTGAACGCAAACGCCTTCCTTACAACCGAGCAACCCTTTCGCGTTCCTTTTCGCGCTCTTGCGCGGGCAAGATCCGCCTACGGCACGTCGAGCAGCTCGAAACCGGAGCCCGGTTCGCGTCGCCGCACGGCGCGGCAATCCGTGATCTCCCAGATCACGACTTCGCCCACGAGCCAGACGCGGCCGCCTTCCCGCACACAACCGACACGCGTCTGTTCGCGGCGCCCGCAGCCGGCGTGCAGGTGAAGCACCGGTTCGCCTGCCTCGTTGGGGCACAGCGTGCCCACCCCGTTCGCCTCGTGCACGCCGTCCAGCCGCAGATGCATCGGACGGATGCGCTCGGCGCGCCCGTCCTCCGGCCCCACGACCAGCGTGCTGCCTTCGTCGGCACCCCCGACGAAAAACACGACCGCATGCCGAATGCGCTCCTTGACCGCCAGCCGCTCCACCGCCTCGTGCAGAATCTCCCCGCCGTCCAGCCGCAGCACGAAAACCCGGCCCTGTCCGCCCGTTGTGTAGCGCATGGTCCGCGTTTCCCCCCCGACCTACGCCCGAAATCTCCGGGCAACGGCGACGATAGCGGATGATCCACCATCCGTCATTCCGGTTGCCCGCGTTCTCTGCGCGCGACGCTGGCCCGTTCCACAATGTCTCCGCGCAACCGCACCGACGCCGCTTCGCGCTTTCCCGTCTCCACCTGTTCCAGCAGCAGCGTCGCCGCCGTCTGCCCGATCTCCCGGATCGGCTGATGCAGAGTCGTCAGCGGGGGATGGCTCAGGCGGCCGGCGTCGATGTCATCGAAGCCCATCAGCGATATGTCCTCGGGAACGCGCACACCCTTGAACCGCAGCGCGTGCAGGGCGCCGAGCGCCATGAAGTCGTTGGCGCACAGGATCACGGTCGGACGCCGGGCCCCGGCCAGAATTTCGAGTGCGCAACGGCTGCCGGAATCCGACTCGTAGTCGCCCTCCCGCTCCCAGGCATCGCACGGACCGATCCCGGCTTCGCGAAGCGCCGCGTGATAGCCCGCCCGCCGCTCGCGTGCGCTCCAGCTCCGCTGCGGGCCGCCGATATAGCCGATGGCTCTGTGCCCCAGCCCGATCAGCCACTGAACGGCTTCGCGCATGCAAACCGTGTCATCCATCCCCACGCACGGGCATGTGACTTGCGGCGGGAACCCGCCCACAATCACCGCCGGGAATTCGCTCTGCCGCACCCAGCCGTGCAAGCAGCCGTCGGCAGCCGGCGAAACCAGGAGCGCGCCGTCCAGGGAGCCGTCCTCGATCAGTTGCTCCGCGCGTGTGGGCGGATCGTACATGCCGAGCGTGACGAGCTTCACCTGGTAGTCCGCGTCCAGCACCCGTTCCAGAAAGCCGTCCAGTACGTGGCTGTAAAAGTAATCGGCCACGATCATGCCCCGATGCCGGGCTGCCACGAAGCCCAGCGTCTGCGCGCGCCGCCGGGCCAGGCTGCGCGCGATCGGGTTTCCCCGGTAGCCCAACCCCTCGATCGCGGCCTGCACCCGCTTCTCCGTCCCCGGCGAAAAGAGGTGCGTCTTGCCGTGCAACACGTTCGAAACCGTCGCGATCGACACACCCGCTTTGCGGGCCACGTCGTCTATGCTCGGCGGCCGCCTCTTGCGCCTGGCCATCTGCCCGTTCCTCTCCGGATTAAGCGTTTAAGACCCGGCGCTATCATAGGCGGCGGAATCCCGTCCTGTCAATCCGCGCGGCGTCGATACGAGACCTGTATGCCGAGCGCGTAATCCGGGCTGGCGTCCGAGAAACCCTTCACTGCATAGGTCAGGAGGCTCCAGTTGCCAGTCAGCTTCGCGCTGAGATAGGCGGTCAGTTCCAGCGGCGCGTCGCCGTCGGGCAGGGTGGCCTGCCGCAGATCGGTCAAGAGCCCCGCCGTGAGCCGCGGATGAAACACGTACCCGGCGCCGAGCGTCCCGTAAAACGCGGCGTCAAGCGCCATGCCCGGCGGCTCGCCGGGCACCTTATAGCCCAGCGTGCCGAGCAGCAGGAGATTCGCCATCACTTTCGTCGCATCCAACTGCGCGGAATAGTCCGCCTCCCCGGTCCCGAGCCCGCGTTCGGCATCCGCCGTCGGCAACTTGGCTTTTGCCGTTACGTCCACAAACACCGTTCCCTTCAGCAGGGGCGGCGCCAGCCAGGAGACCGAACCGATGATGTCGCCAAGCCCGGCTTCTTCGTATCCCGCGGCGTATTCTTCCGAGACGACCACCACTTCCTCCGGCGTGTCGCCCACCAGGGTGACGGGGCCGCCTTCATTCCAGACTTGCAGGTAGGGGACCGTGAGCTTGGCGGCCACGGCGCGAAAATCGACCTTCGCCGTGAGGGGAACATAGAGCATGTGCGTGACGGTTGCCGAGCCGTACTCGCCTGCGCTGTAGTCCGCTGCCGCATACACCTTCACGCTGACGGCATGGGCGGGACGGTGGGACAGGAACGGAGCCAGCAGGCACAACGTTGATGCAACAACTCGACGCATGGGGTTCTTCTTACCGCGCTTGCGGAAGAGTCGCAAGTCCAAAAACCCTGATTCACGCCCGGCGATCACCGGCCGTTGCGGCCGCCACCGGAAGGACGCTCGCCGTGGTACTGTCCGGGCCGATCCGCCGTCGCCTCCAGCGTGGCCCTGTCGCTGGCCGACAGGATTTCCGGGCGGGCCTCGACGGTCAGCCGGGTCTGTTCCTGGCGTTCGATTCGCACCGTTTCCCGCAGAATCTCCGGCGCCTCAGGCCGCGCCGCCCGCTCGATGCGCGGGATATCCGCCCGCTCCGGACGGGGCGTGGGGGCGGATCCCGCCTGCAGATGCAGCGGACGGTCCTGCGTGCCCAATTCCTCCACCGCCGCATTCTTCGGCTCGCCCGCCGCGTTGCCGCCTTGCGGCGCGGATGGAGCGGGTCTGCGCGCCGCCGTCGAGACCGGTGGCTTGCCCGGGGCCGCCTGATGCGTGTCGGCTCCCGCCGCCGCCTGCCCGTTCTTGCCCTGCTCCGTTGCCTCGCCTGCGTTCGCGCGCTGCCGGTTCTGAGCCTGCTCACGGCCGTCAGCCGGCTGCGGCCCGGCATCCGCCATGCCGGGTGAGGATGTCTCCGCCGTTTGCCCTTTGCGCAACGGGTTCTGTGCCTGCACCGGGCCGTTGTCCGCCCCGGCATCCGCCGCCTGCTGACCATATCTGTGCTGCTCTCCGCCCTGCGACGGCTCGCCACCCTCGCCCTCGCCGGCCCGTTGCCGGTGGCGCATCTGTTGCGTCAGTGCGTCCGTCTCCTCCTGGCCGGCACGCGCTTCTGCCGCCTCGCCCTCGCGCGCACGGGCCCGCTCACGCACCTCCGCCTGCCTCTGTACCGGTTCCAACTCCCCGCTTCGAGGGCGGATTGGCGCGGGCGTCTGTGCCTCCGGCACGAGCGGCGGCGCCTGCCGGACGGCGGGAGCCGCCGTCTGGCGGGGCACGGGTGCAGCGCGACCGCGTTCCGGCCTGTCGCCCGTGCCGAGCGTCGTCACGAGGCCGACTACCGCCACAGCGGAGCCCGTGGCAACCGCGAGCGGAACACGCGGCACGGACCGAAGCCAGGAAAACAGACGCCATGCACGCACCCCCACTCCCATGCCCGTGCCCGCCGCCAACCCGCCGCCACCCGCCGCCGCAACGGCGCTCGCCCCGATTTGATTCAGGGCCGCCACCAGAACGGCTGGCGCGGCCTCCGCGGTTCCCTGCGCCAGCGCAGCGGCCAGAATCGGAACCGTATACACAAAACCGCGCGTCTGCAGAATCTGGCGCAGATTCCCGATGGCCTTCTTCTCCCGCTTGATCACCGCGACGTGGCTCACCCCGTCGGCATCCGCAATCTCCTGCAGCTTGTGCCCCGCCACATAACGCCGGAGCAGCAACTCGCGCTCGTAAGCCGGCAGTTCCAGCATGGCCTCGTCGATCTGCGCCTGGATTTCCGTTCCCGAACCCTCTCGCGTACGGGTGAGGCCCGTGCCCGTATCCTGCATCTCCTGGCCGTAGGAGGATTCGAGCTTCGTGCGCACCGTCGCGTGCCGGATACGCTTGAGCGAAAGGTTCCGGGCCGTGCTGTGCAGCCAGCTCGCCACATTGCTCTTGATCGTATGGCACTTCGCCGCCAGCGCCACAAAGGTGTCTTGCACCACTTCCTGCGCATCTTGCCTGTTGCCCAGCATACGCAGGCAGATGGCGTAGATCATCCCGGAGTACCGCTCCACCAGTGCGTTGAAGTACTCCGCCTTCGCCTGCGTCACATACCCGTTCAGCAGATCGATGTCCGTCATCGTACACCCCCGCCAACCCACATGCCATCACGCACGGAGTCGGCCGGGCAGGAGGAATCCTGACAAGGTTTGTTCCTCCGCCCCCTCGTATGAAATCCTAGCACAAAATCACGGGGACATGAAGCCGAAATACGCGTCGCCGCTGCACAAGACGGCCCGGCCGCAACCCAAGGAGCGAACACGCCCCGGCCCCGGCTGCGGTGAAAATCGCCGGTCGCAAGTGAAGGTGGAGACGCATGTCGCCCCGGCCGGATCTACGGCAGAAACGTCGGGGTGCCAACAAGAGGGCAGGCGCGGGGTCGACCCCGCGCCTGCGCGCTCAGTTAACACCGCAAGAAGAGACCCAACCTCACTTCCCGGTCTGGGTCTGATCCTTGGTTTGCGTCCTGCTGCCGTCCTGAACCCGTGTCTGCGTCTGGTCGCACGATTCGCAGTCCTTCGTCTGTGTGCGAGTGCGCGTCTTGTCCTTGATCTGCGTCTGCGTCTGGTCGCACGACTCGCAGTCCCGCGTCTGCGTGCGAGTACGGGTCTTGTCCTTGATCTGCGTCTGCGTCTGGTCGGCCCCATCCGGCTTCAACTGCTGCTGCTCCCGCACGCAGTCCCCGCTCTGCGTCTTCTTCCCGTCGTTCGTGCGGGTTTGCTTCTTCTCGCCGGCATATCCCGTCGCGGCGGCGCCCAGCAGTGCAGTGGCAATCAGAAGTGTAACGATAGTCCTCACCTGCAGTCCCTCCTCCAGTTTGACTTGTGCTACCCTACTGTCTCTTGCGCTTGATTCGACCCATGGGTGTCATCGTCATCCCTTTAGTACCGCACCAAACCCCGTTTGTAACCAAGTGTAAATTTTTTTCTGGCGCCGAAGAAACCGACCCGCCCGGAACGCCACACCCGTGCGTATCCCACAGAAACCGTACAGGCCCCCTTGACAAGGTTAAACCGAGTTGCATAAAATTCAACAAAGTTGAATTAGGGGCGAGCGCTCGGACCCGCGGCCGGTTGGCCCCCGGCCGGTGAGGTCGGGCAAAGGACTTCGACTTATGGACATTGGCGCACGTATTCGAAGACTTCGCAAACGGCAGGGGCGGACCCTCCAGCAGGTCGCCGACCTCTGCGGCTTCACCAAGAGCCTGTTGTGCAAGATCGAAACCGGTAAGACAATCCCCCCGATAGCCACACTCAGCCGGATTGCCGACGCGCTGGGTGTGAAGCCGTCCGATCTGCTGGCGGAGGCGGAAGCGCGGGGGACGGTATTCCTCCCCGCCGATCGATTGAAGAACGCGACTCTGATGCGGACCGACAAGGGCTACTCGTTCTTTCACTTCGCGGCCGAACGCGCGGCCAAGTTGATGGAGCCCTATTTGTTCGTGGCCCGCAAGGGTGAAATCGGCGGCGAACCGCTCACGCACCGCGGTGAGGAATTTCTCTATGTGCTCGACGGGCAGATGCAGTTCCGGGTAGGGAAGATCGAATATGCGCTGGGGCCGGGCGACAGTCTCTACTTCGACGCCGAGGACCCTCACGATCTGCAGGCCGTTTCAGACGAGGTCCGATACCTTTGCGTATTCGTTGAGCCCGGCGTCGGTGCAGCGGAGGAAACTTTGTCGTAGGCTTTGTCGATCCCGCCGCTGCGGCGGGGGGGTCGACAAGGTTCTCGACAAGGTTCTCGACGAAGTTTCGGGCTAAAGGAGACCGACCCATGCCACACACGATCTACGCAGCCGCCGAGGCGGCGGGCCGCCGCATCGAGCAGGACTGGGGGAGTCTGGTGTGGACGGCCGGTGCGCCGATCGGCAATGCCGAGGGGCTGACGTTGGGGCGCGTGACGATCCGTAAGGGCTGCTCGAACCCCCGCCACGCGCACTGCAACTGCGAAGAGGTCCTCTACCTGCTGGCGGGGCGGCTCGAGCATCATACCGGCGATCAGAACGGAGCCTTGGAGCCGGGCGACACCCTGACGGTGCCGGCGGGCGTCTTCCACAACGCCACGTGCATAGGCGGGCAGGACGCCGACATGATCGTCGCCTATTCCTCCGCAAATCGGGATTTCGTCAAGGAGAACCGCGAATGAATGCCCATGAACGCGAATGGGCTCGTTCTGCTGGTGACTTCACAAATGAGACAATCGTCAATAGTCGACCTGTCCCTCGAAGCCCGAAGGGCGAAGTGGGATCGTCGACCTGTCCCTCGAAGCCCGAAGGGCGAAGTGGGATCGCCAATCGCTTGGTCGGGAGCCCGTGTTCCGTGCCGCGAATGGCGTTGGGGCCGTTGCTCGAGACCTATTCCGCCATGGGCTACAGGAAATTCGAGGTGTTCACCCGGGGCGTGGCTTCCGCGTTTGACCTCGACGAGGATCCGGCCGTCTACCTGTATGAAGCGGCGCAACGTGGCGTCCGCTACACGTCTCTGCATCTGCCAGCGATCTCCGAGGATCTGGACAACTCGATGCGTCGCGCGGTTCAGGGCGCCCGGTTTGCCAAGGCGCTCGGCGCGCCGATCGTGCTCTACAAGGCCGCCAGCCGCGAGTTGTACGTCCGCGGCGCCCGGCGGGTCCTGGACGAATGCGAGCAACTCGGCATAACGGCTGTCCTGCAAAACCACTGCGGCACGCCTATCGCGTCGCTCGACGATTTCCGAACCGTCATCGACAGCATCAACGACAACCGGATGAGGACACTGCTCGAGGTCGGCCATTTTCATTCGGCCGGTGTTTCCTGGCGTGAGGGATGCGCGTGCCTCGGGGCGCGTATCGCGTTGATCCATATCAAGGACCAGATCGGACGGCAATCCGTTCCGTTCGGTACCGGCGAGATCGATTTGCCCGGCCTCTTCCGTCACATGGCGGAATGTGGATACACCGGGGATTACGTTGTGGAGATGGAGGTGACAGACTCCGAAAACACGCTGCGGTATCTGGCGGAGGCCAGGGAGCATATCGAAACGTTGGCGGCCAAACCGCAAGCCGAGAAATCGTCCACCGTAATGGAGCGTCGCCCGTAATCGTACTCCGGTCCGTGGAGAAGTCGGTTGACGATGACGGGCGACGATGACGGACAACGCGTGACGATTTGGGGACGGTGACAGCAGGGGAACAGAGCATGACCACACCCAGACTCTGCATCGTCGGCGCGGGTAGGCTTTCCACGAAACGCATCTACCCGTACATACCGGTCGCGGGCGGCAAATTGGCTGGCGTCTGCGATTTGGACCCGGCCAAGGCGCAAGCCAACGCCGAGCGGTTTGGCGGGGCGCCGTACACGGACATGGCCGCGATGCTGGACGCCGAAAAGCCGGACGGCGTCATCATCTGTATCAACGCCGAACAGCACGCGGCGCTTGCACCCCTGGTGATGAAACGGGGTATCCCCGTCTACACCGAGAAGCCGCCGGCCCGCAGCGCGGCGGACGCGTTGAAGGTTGCTCGAGTCTCCCGCGAAACAGGTGTCCTTTGCATGACGGCTTTCAAGAAGCGGCACAATACGGCCTACTCCCGCGCGAAGGCGTTCATCGACGAGTTTGCGGCCGAGGACCTGTACTCCCTCTCCATCGACTATGCCTCAGGCCCTTACTCGAACGAAAGCTTTCGGCAATCGTTCCTGTCCGATTTCGCCATTCATGCCATCGATTTGGCGCCGTTCCTCTTTGGCGATGTGGCGCAGGTCCTCGCCTTCTCCAGGGACAACCACGCCTATGCCGTCAGCCTCCGGTTCGCCAACGGGGCCGTCGGCAGTCTCAATCTGACGGACGGGCGCGGGTACAACATCCCGACCGAGGAAGTGGAGATCACGATCAAGGGCGGCAATGTGATGACCGTCCACAATTCCGCCTCCTGGCGAGTCGCCCGGCAGGGCAAATGCGAGGAATGGCGCGAGCCGCCCACGTTCATCAGCGGCGGCGATTCCGGCAACGAGACCGGGCATCTCGCCGAACTGGCCGCCTTCCTCAACGCCATCCGTGAAGGAGGCACGACGGTCTCGAACATTTTCGAAAGCTACAAAACGATGGTGTTGCACGACGCCATCCGGAAATCGGCCGACACCGGACAGGTCGTGCAGGTCGTGTATGAGAGAGGGGCGCAGAGATGACAGAACTCAACATCGCCGTGGTCGGGCTTGGGTTGGGGCGGCATTTCGTGGCCGCGTGCGCGGAGGCGCCGCAGGTTGAGCGTGTCACGGGTTGCGATCCGGACGAGGAGCGGCGGGCGGCGGTCCGCGACTCGGTCGCCGCGGCGTACGCGGATCTGGACGCGCTGCTCGAAACCGAACGGCCGGACGCGGTGTGCGTGGTGACGCCGGACCACATGCACCGGGCCCACGCCGAGCGGTGTTTCGAGGCGGGTTGCCACGTGCTTCTCACCAAGCCGCTTGCGTGCAACCTTGAGGACGGGCGTGCGATTGTGCGCGCGGCGGACGCCGCGCGCCGCCGGCTGATGGTCGCGCACGAACGGCGGTTCCGATCGGATACGAAGGCGGCCAAGACGATTCTGGATTCGGGTGACCTGGGCGAGGTCATTCACCTCCGGGTGGATGCCATTCAGTACAAACGGGGCCAGTTCCAGCGAGCGCCGTGGTACGCCTCGGCGGAAGCGGGCCGCTCCGCGATCGTCGGGACCGGGGTCCACGAAGTGGATCTGGTCCGGCATCTGGTCGGTCGCGACATTGTCTCCGTGGCGGCGTTCGGCAATCGGCTCGGTGCGTTGCCGTTTCCGAAAGACAAGACGACCGCGGCCCTGTTCCAGTTTGAAGGCGGCGCGATCGGGCAGGTGACGGTCACCTATGAGGGGCAGCCGCAGAAGGGCCGGCATGGGGCCGGCGATCTTCTGCTGATTGCCTCGCGCGGCATGATTGCCGGCAACCGTGTCGGGCGCGCCGCTGGCGAGGCGTGGGAGGCGCTGCCGCGCGACCCGGACCCGCTCGCCGCGGGCGTCACGGGATGCGTCGAGGGGTTCGTGAGGGCGCTGTCCGAGGGAACACCCGTGCCCGTGTCCGGCTTGGACGCGTTTGCGTCGCTCGCCGCCTGCGTGGCGGCCGACCGGTCCGCCGCGAGCGGAACGGTCGTGAAGCCGGCGCGGTTTGAGTCTTCTGTTGAGCGGCAAAGACAGATCGAACGAATCGAACGAATCGAATCAATCGAATCAATCGATTCGGTCGGACCCGAGCAGTCTGCGATGGAGGCAAAACGATGAGGATCGACTTCAAAGGCAAGCTCGTCGACGAACCGGAGATCCGGGCCGGTTTCATCGGGTGCGGGTCGCACGCGTTCCGCAACCTGTACCCGACGTTCCAGTTTGCGCCCGTGCATCTGGTCGCGACGTGCGACCTGCAGCTTGAGAAGGCGCAGGCGTTTGCGGCGAAATTCGGCGCGCGCCATGCCTATGCCGACTACAGAGAGATGATCGAGCAGGAAACGCTCGACGCGGTGTTCGTCTGCACGCCCTACAATGCCCAGGGCAGGCCGCTCTACCCCGAGATCGCCGTCGAATGCCTGAATCGCGGCTGTCATGTCTGGATCGAGAAACCGCCTGCCGCTTCCTGCGCCGAGATCGAACGCATGCAGGCGGCGTCGAACCGGAACGGAAAGATCGTTCTGTGCGGGATGAAGAAAATGTTCTTCACGGCCAACGAGAAGGCGAAAGACCTGATGGATCGCGAGGCATTCGGCCCCCCGCAGCTGGTCATGGTGCAGTACCCGCAGGGCATTCCGACGCAGGAGCAGTTCGAGGCGTATCTGGGCGGCAAACGCGTCCCGGACACGACCGGATTTCTGGACCACCTGTGCCATCCGATGTCGCTGCTTGTGTTCCTGCTCGGAATGCCCGAGACGCTCTTCTTCCACCGTGCGCCGAACGGCGCCGGCATGGCGACGTTCACGTACGCGATCGGCACGGTCGCCTCGCTGGCGTTCACGAAAGGTGCGTCCGGCAACGGCGGCATGGAGCGCACGACCATCATCGGCAAAGGCCGCATCGTCGTCGATAACGGCGTGCGCGTGCTCTACCATCGCGGCCCCGCGCAGGGGCAGGGCTACGGCAGCACGCCGAGCTTTTTCACCGGGCCCCCGGAATCCGCGTCCGCGATGTGGGAGCCGGAATTCTCGCTCGGTCAGCTCTACAACAAGGGCTTGTTCCTGCTCGGCTACTTCGGCGAGGTGAATGAGTTCGCCCGCGCCATCCTCGAAAAGCGGCCCCCGGCCAAAGGCACGCTCGAGCAGGCGTGGCAGGTCACGCGCGTGTTCGAAGCCTTCGCCGAAGGCCCGGGCAAAACCATCCGGCTCTGACGGCGGCCCGCGTGAAGTGCCTCACCCCGCCTGGTGACTCGCTCGATCGCACGGAGGCAGACCTGCCCGCGAAAGCTCGCGAAAGGGACGCGAAAAGCCGAGCATGAAGGGGGCGTCACGGCACGGTCGGGATGAACGTGCAGCAACTTTGAACTGTTTGCGCCGACCACGCTGTCTTGTGCAATCACGCCTTCCACGGCGCAAACAACTCGAAGTTGCTGCGTCCGCCGGGCTTCACGATGGACGGGCGGCTGCTATGGGAACTCATGTCGCCCAGACTGCAGTTCCCCATACAGCCCGGCGCTCGTTGCGGGAATCGAGGATGGCCACGACGCCTCTTGCGTCTGGTTCCCCCTCACGCTGACGCGTCGTGGCAATCCTTTCGATTCCCGCAACAACGGTGGCCCAGCCGAATCGCCTTTGTTCAATCGGACGCCCCTGTCGCGCTCCTTTCGCGAGCTTTCGCGGGCAGGTCTGCCTCCGCGTGCTCCGCGCGCTCGAGCGACCCTGGGGAGCCGCCTTCGCTCAGAAGCTTTGGCGCGCCAGGACGGGCGAGCAATATCCCCCATTCGCCCGCAAATCTCACCCAGCTTTCCTTGATTTAAGCGTCGCCATGCGCTACACTTATGGCGTATGATCGGCAGCGATGCTGTGCACGGCGACGGCTCGCTGTCGGGTTCCCCCCCCCGCCTTGTGCTTGCCGTGCGTCTCCGAAGGGTTTACGGCATGAATCACGCCTTCTTGGCCGTTCTGCTTTCGGCTCTGGGATTGTCCGTGCCCGCTCGCTCGGCGGACATCCACACGCCGCCGCCCCTCGACCCGGCCTGGCTGGAGGCCGCCCCGCCGAAGATCGAATGGAAAGACGGCTGGGAGAGCACCTACCTGCACAACACGGCCGCATGGGAGAAGCAGCTTGCCGCTGCTGTTCAAGACAAGAACGAGCGCGAACGCCGCCTGCAGCTTCGACAGGTGGCGCTGCTGGAGGCGCTCGGCAGCCGATTTCCCGGCGAGCAGGAGCGGCGGCTGAAGGCCTGCGGGGAAATCGCGGGTCTGCTTGCCGGGCTGAAATTCTACGGGCGGGCCGCCTGGTACCAGGCCAGGCGGATTGAAGAGGCGCCCGGCGACTTCGCCGGCGCTGTACAAGCGCTGGAACGGCTGCACGAGTGGGCCGACCGCACCGACCTGCCCGACGAATGGCACGAGTACGTCGCGCGCCGCGCGTTGGCGCTGAAACGCGCGGGGCGTCTTTCGCCGTCGCATCCGTTGCTGGCCGGCGCGCTTCGCGAACGGGCGGAAGTGTACAGGCGTCAGGGCCGGCACACGGCGGCGCGGGCGGCATTGGCCGAACTCGAATCCGTCACCGGCCGGGATTTCTGGTGGCGGCGCGAGGAACTGCGCCTGTTCAAGAGCGCAGGCCGGGCCGACGAGCTGCTCGCCGGCTACAACGAGCTGAAGGCCTCGGTCGGCCGCGCGGAAGAACGAGGGCTCGAGCGGAGCATGGGCGCCCTGCCGGACACCGTCGACTCGCCTGCCCCTGCGCTCCCGCGCGGGCTGGGCCTCGAGATGCGCTGGGAAGCGCTGCGCTCCAGCCCGTTGCAGGAGGTGGCGGCGCAGTTGGGCGAGGTGATCGGCGATCCGGACGCGGTGGGCAGCCTGGTCCCCTCCGGCGAGGCGACTTACGGTTCGATCTGGGCGGCCATCGACCGGGACCTGCACGCGCGACCCGCCCCGCAGGTGGCGGCGATGAGGGGGCTCAGCCGGGAAGAGGTCGGGCAAGCGTTGTCGACGATCGACCCGGAGACAGGCTTCGAGCCGCTCTTCGCCGCTTATCGACGCCATCCGTGGGCTCAGCCGGTGCACGAAGCGTTGGTGCAAGCCGGCGAACACGCCTTGCGCGCCGGACAGGCCGGCACGGCCTTCCGCCTCTTTCGCGATGTCCTGGCCCATACGGCCGATGACGGCCTGCGTGACCGGGCGCGCGCCGGGCTCTGGCTGGCATTGGTCCAGACCCCGCGAAGCCGGGCGGAATGGGCCGAGTGGCTGAAGGCGTTCGGTTCCGGCGCCGGCCTGTCCATCACGGACACGCGCCGCACGCCGAAACAGTTGATCGAGACCGCGCGTGCCGATCAGGCCCGGCCGCCGGGTTTTGCCGCTCTGCGTGAGTACCAGCCCTCCGTTCTCCACCTTCCACTCGCCCGCGCGTGGCCCGCGACGCTTCTGCACGATGGTGCCGCGCTGCCTTCGCTCATCCCCTGGCCGCGCGTTTCGCTCGCCGTCGCCGGCGATTCCGTCCTCGCCACCGCGCCCGATCTCGTCGCCTGCTACGGAACGGATCCGTCCGCGCCGCAGTGGTTTCGCGCCCCGCCGATCGTCGCCGGCGACCAGAAATACGCGCCCTCCCGCAACGGGCGCGTCGTCGCACCCGGCCCCTGCAGGCCGGCCGTGTATCGGGACACGATCCTCTGCCGTTGGGGCGTCGATCAGCGCCGCCGCTGCCTCGGCGGCCTCGCCGCCTTCCGTCGAGCGGACGGCGCCATGCTCTGGTCTACCGTCGGAAAACCCGACTGGGACGCGATCATTCCGGTGAGCGATCCCGTCGTCGCCGACGAGCGCGTGTATGTGCTCGGCCTCCTCGAAACCGAGCTGTCCGGCGCCGAGCGACTCCTGCTGGCCTGCGCCGATGTCCGCTCCGGCCGGCTCCGGTGGCGGGTTGAACTCGGGGCAGGCAACTACGCATTGGAGAACGGCCGGCACGGCCTGCTCGAAGACGCGCATGTCGATTTCGTCCGGTTCGGAGGCGCCCTGACCGTCCGCGACGGCGCCGTCTACTGCCAGACGAGCGCCGGGTTGGCCGCGCGCTGCGACGGGCGTGACGGGCTCGTGGAATGGATACGCTTCTATCCGAGAGTGTGGCTGGGCGGCGACTACGAGCGGCTCCTCCGGAAGCCCGGCGCCGGGCCCGTGGCGACGGGCAACCGCGTCCTGTTCGCCCCGCGCGATTACTCGGGCGTCTTCGCGCTCGAGGCCGAGACCGGCCGGCTGATCTGGGACGAACCGTTCCTGCCGCAGCGCTGGATGAGCGGGCTGCCGGCGACCGACAGCGTCCTGTTGGCCGACGAGCGGACCGTCACACGCCTGCGGGCCGAGACCGGGACGGTCGAATGGCAGAAGGAATTGCCGTATCCGCTCACCGGGCAGCCGCATCTTGCCGGAGATGAACTGCTGCTGACCGGCGACGCACGACTGACGCGCGTCGATCTCCGCAACGGCCGGCAGCTCGATACCGTCGCGCGACAGGCCGAGCACAACGGCCCGCTTGTCGTCCGGGGTACATCCCTGATCGGCGTCGCCTCGGCCGGCCCGCCGCCACCTGCCGATCGACAGGTCGATCAGACCCGGCCCGGCAAGACCGCCGGGGCGGCCGGGCGTTCCTGGCAGCCCGCCTGGCACGTGCCCCGGCCGAACCCGCGCCTGTGGTCGCCTCCGCCGGGGCCGGGTTTGCCCGAGTCGGTCTACGTCTACTCCGACGGCATCCTGGAGAAACTCAACGCGTCGGCCGAGGGCGGGGTGCTTTGGGCCCGTTGCCTGCCGCCCGGCTCGCAAGGCCGTGTGTGGGCCGCAGACAAGCTGCTGCTTGTCTATGCGGACTGCGTGCTGGCTCACGACGTGAAGACCGGCGCCGTGCTGTGGCGTACCGAGCTGCCGCTCGACGTCCGCCAGTGGGTGCTCTGCGGCGACGTGCTCGTGCTGGCGCGCTTCAGTGAGGGCAACCGCCGCCGGGCCGCGTGCGGCATCGGAATCGCGTCCGGCGAGCTCATCTGGTACCGCGCCTTCCGTGAGTTCGGGCCTGACTACGCGAAGTACGACTTCCGCGCGCTTGCGTTCGACGGCAAGCAGCTTCATCTTTACGGCCGGATCCCCAGCCACGGTGAGCGCGTTGTCGACGTCTCGCTCAGTCCCGAGCGCGGCATCATACTCGCCGCGCGCCCGTTCCTGCATGAGAAGGCGAAGGGGTGGCCCGTCCGGCTTGCGATCGGCGAGCGGGTCGGATTCTATCTGGGCCATGACCAGACCGTTTACAGCTTTGTGCCCGGCAAGACCGAGGCCCCGCGCCCGCTCCGGAGACTGCCCGTCAAGGTGAAGTCCGAGGAGATCAAGGCTTTCGACGCGTGCGGCGAATGGCTGAGTGTGCGCTACGAGACCGGCGGGCGCCAGCCGAAGCAGGAGGGCTGGGTGTTCCGGCACGGCGACCCGTCGTTTGAGTTCAGGCACCGCGCGCTCGCGGCCGATATTATCGGCGACCAACTCATCCACCACGACGCCAGGGGCCGGCGCCTGGATGTCTACGATCTGCGCAAGAAAGAGCGTATCCGGCGGTACCGGCCGCCCTGGACCGACGGGCGTTGGACATCGGTGCTGGCGTCCTTCGAACACGCCGGTTCCCTCCTGCTCGTCAGCGGCCTGGAACGCGGCGAGGACGAGGTGAAGGACCCGGACCGCATCCGCGTCGACTGGTTCAACAAAGCATCCGCCGCGCATGAAGGCGGCCAGGTCCTGCCCCTGCTGCCGTACTGGACGGCCGTCCAGCGCCAGCGCGACGGCAGCTACCGCCAGGTGCTCGGCACCGAGGCCGCTCTGGCTGCCGACGGCGCCCTCGTCCTGACCGGGCCCAACGGCGTCTACGCCTTCTCGCCCGCACAGGGCCCGGACCGCACGGACGACGCCCGGCTCGCTTACCGCCAGGCCGCGGCGCTCGAAGCAGACGGCCGCCTCACGGAGTGGGAGGACTCGGCCGTCCTTCGTGTACCGGCGGCGGGCGGGCGGCCGGGACGCCTGCTCGTTTCGGCCGACGACGCGTGCTTGCATCTCGGGGTGGCCTGCCCGGTCGGCGCCACCACCGAACGGCGCGGCCTCGACTGGCGCGGAAGCGGCAACTGGCTGGAGGTCGGCCTCGCCGCGAATGACCGGAGCCGCCGCCTGGGATTCGCGCTTGACGCACGCGGCCGGCCGGCCTGCCATGCGCTCGACGGCGAAGCCGTCCCCGACGGCATCGTCGCCGCCGTCACTTATGACCTGCGCGCGCGCGAACTGCTCCACGAAATCACCCTCCCGCTCGATGCGCTCTGCGACAGGAAGCGTGACGACTGGCGATTCCTGCGCCTCGCCCTCACGGCGTGGGCCGACAACCCGTTGGGCGGGCAGGCGCCGGTACTGCGATGGGGTGGGGGGATGGAAGGACTGGCTCCTTTCACCGCCGCCTATCATCGCTTGTACCTGCACGGCATGACCCGCCGCCAGGAACAGGCCGGGCTGGCCCTCATCCGTGAACTGCCGCTGCTGGCGAGTTCCAGCGACTTCCTCTGGCAGACGCTCCAGATCCACGCCCATGCCGGCGACGCCCACCTCGACAGCCTGTGCCTCGCCTATCTCAAGCAGCACCCCGAGGGGCTGGCCGCCGAACGGCTGCTCACCGGTCTGGATGACGTCCTGCGCCGCGGACATGACGCCGACCCCGCTGCCCGGGTCCTGGCGCTGGCGGCGAAGGCCGGTGTCTCGAAAATCGTGCGCGAGCGCTACGAGCAACATGCCGGTTCCTACCTCTCGCAGTGGGTCTGCTTGAACGCCGAGAAGCCGGCCACAACGCTGATCATCCGCCTGCACGACGGCCGCGACTGGACCTACGGCGTCTACTGGGGCAGCTACCGCGATTTCAGCGGCGGCTCCGACCGGACACGCCGATACGCAGGCCCGCTGCCGGCCGGGGGCGCATGGGCGGAACTGCGCGTGCCGCTGATCGCGATCAACGCGCACGCCACCCCCATTCGCGGCGTGTCGTTCGGGCAATACGGCGGCAACAAGACCGTCTGGGACCAGACCGCGATCGTCTCGCGCGGCAAGGCGCACGTGTTCATCGACGACGACTTGCCGCGCGACGCCGTCACGGACAAATGGAAATGGGTCGACAAGCCCGTGCACAGCGGGGCGAAAGCGCACACGTTCCGCGGCGATCCCCGACACGACTGGCGCGCCGAGTGGCAGGAGGCGCGGGGGTTCACCACGCCCGTCACCCACCATGTCGCCCCCGCTTCCGGCGGCGCTCTCCTCTCGCAGTGGGTGTACCTCAGCAAAACGCATACGCCGCGTATGGTCCGGCTCAATCTCTACGACAGCCTGGGCCGCGCGTCCCGGCGCCTGTGGGGTGCCGCCCTGCAAACCGGGCTGTACATGGGACCCTGCCCCGAGCCCGGCACATGGACGGAACTGCGCGTGCCGCTGGCCTTCTCGCCGCTCTCCGGCCTTCCCATCCGGACCATGAGCTTCGGGCAGGAAGGCGGGCAGGTGTTCTGGGACCGCACCGCCATCCGGACGGCGGGCAAGGAATACGTGCTTTTCGATGACGGCGTTCCCGAAGGCGGGGAGCAGACCCGGTGCGAATGGGTGGACGCCCCGGTCAAGACCGGCGCAAAATCCCATACCCTGCCGCCGGCCGAGACGTACGCCTCACACGCCTTCACGCCGAAGCAGCCTGTCGTCGAACATCTTCCGTACGACCTGCGCCGCGCACTCGCGCAGGCGCAGAAACACGTCCTGGAACTCGGCGCGACCCGGGCAGGCACGCGCTTCTTCGAGGAGATCGTCCCGCTCGAGCCGGACCCCGCACGCCGCATGGAATGGTACCGCGCCATGCTCAAGCAGGTCCCCGGCCATCCCCGCGCCCTCGCGTTCCTCGGCGCCGCCCTCGACCTGCAGAAGGCCTTGAGCGTCCCCGATCCCGTCGCCGCCGTCGGCGCGCTGATGGACGAATGCGCCGTTCCGCGCGACGTGCGCTACCGGTTCAACCGCGCACAGATCGCCACCGACCCGCGCTTCATCCGCGCCTGGCAGGTGCTCGGCCCCTTCTTCGACCCGCGCCATCGCGCCTATCAGCGGGCGTACCCGCCGGAGAAGGACGGCGTCGTCATCTCCGCCGTCTACGGCGACGGCGCCTCCGGCGCCCTGCGCTGGACAAGCCACGAGTCCGGCGCCGATTTCGTCAACCTGCTCGAGGTGTGCGGGACGGACAAGCCGGCAGCCGCCTATGCCGCATGCTGGATCTTCTCCGAACAGCGCCAGCGCGTCATGCTCGAACTCGGCGCCGACGATGCCTGTAAAGTCTGGTTCAACCGCGAACTCCGGTTCGAGCGCTTCACACGCCAGGGCGCCAAGCCCGCGCAGGAACTCGTCAGGCTCCGTCTCGATAAGGGTTGGAACGAACTGCTCCTGAAGATCGAAAACGCCGGCTCGGACTGGGGCTTCTACGCGGAACTGGTGAGCGCCGACGGCCGCGGTTATCCCGAGGGCGTGCGGACGGCCGCGAAGCCGCCAAGGTAGAAGCGGCGTCTCGCCGCTTCTACACCGAAGGCCCGGGGCCGCGCGGGGCGCGCGGGGAAGCGGCGAGACGCCGCTTCTACTATTCTTTCAACACCTGCAGCCAGTCCGGGCGGCGCCCGTCCTTGTCGGTGACCCGAATCTTGAACCACCACCAGTCCCGCAGGTTCGCGACCTTGACCAGCAGCCGGTTCTCGCCCTTGTTCACGCGCGCGGTCAGCTTCGCCGGGTTCCTGTACGTCGGCTGCGGTTGGGCAGCCACCAGCGCCCCGTTCAGCCACAGCTTGAACGTGTCGTCGGCCTCCACGTGGAAGAGGATATCCTGCTCCGCCGGCGCGACGATATCCGTTACGGCGTACGCGACGCTGTAATGGACCGGCGGCGGAAAGATCCAGTGGAACCCCACGGCCCCGTTCCGGTCCGTCGATCGGTGCAGCGTCCAGCTGTAAGGGCCGAACTGCGCGCCGGGGATCTCCACGCTGCGCGTGGCGTTCGGAACGAGTTCCAGGATGTCGATCGCCGTCTTCTCGCCCGCGCGCACCACCGGCTGCCCCAGCACCGCATGGTCGCCGTATGCGTCGCCCCGCGCGTCCGCGCTGATCTCGAGCGTGATCGTCTTGCCGCGCCAGGCGGCCAGCGGCGCCGACACCTTGTACCACCGTTTCGGCGCCGTCACCGTGCGGCGGTAGACCCGCCGTCCGTCCGCCCGGATTTCGAACTGCACTCCGTTCTTCGTTTTGCCCGTGTCGTTGATTCCCGCAAACGCCTCCAGATTCAGGTCCGGCTCGTCCGGCAGCGCCACCTTCATGCTCCCGATCGTCTTGCCGCCCGCGTCGCCCTGCCGGGGCGGGTGCAGGTAGAGGGCCGGCATCGTTCGGTTCCCGCAGGTCTCGTCGCGCACTTCGAAGGTCGCCCCGTGCCCGAAATGACGGTGGTAGTAGGTCTTGCCAAAGTCGATCTCTTCCTCCGGCGGGAAGACCCGGTCGAAACCGGAATTCTTGCCGTCGTTGCGAAAAGCGCCGATCACCATCCAGTCCGGTATGGAACCCTGCGCCGCCACGATTTGCCGCTGCATGTCCTCGTCTGCGACCCGCTCCAGAGCCGACGCAACCGCCTCGCGCAGTTTGGCGTCGGGCCCGCCCAGACGCGGCTTCAACCGGGCCAGCGCTTCGGCCAGCTCCGCCGGCGTTATCCATTCCTGCAGCAGGACCACCGCGTTGCGCACGGTTTCGGCATCGTCGCTGCGGAGCAGCTCGCCCAGATAGGTCACGATCCCGCCCGCCGGCGGAGTGTCGGCCTTGCGCAGCGCGTCGAACGCGGCGTGTCGCACGCGGCCGTCCGGGTCCGTCAGCAGCGGTTTGAGGGCGGAGAACAAATTCGTCTTTCTGGCCAGCGCCAGGCAGCGCACCGCCTTCTCCCGGATTCGCTTGTCCGCGTGCGGAAGGTAGAGCGAGAAGACGTGCGCGTGCCGGTCCGGGTCCTCCTGCGCCAGCAGGCCGAGCGCGTCGGGCACGACCTTTGTGTGCTTCTCCGTCTGCCCGCGCAGCAGGGCCGCCACCTCGCCGTACGCGTGCGGCGACGGGCGCTGCTTCAGAACGCGCAGCGCCGCCTCGTACAACCCCGCCGCATCCGACTTCAATACGTCCACCAGCGGCGGGCCGAGCACCTTCGGCGGAAACGAGAGCAGCGCCCGCTCGAACGCAACACGAACGTCCGACTCCTTGTCGCCGGCCATGCCTTTCAGCAGTGCCGGAATGGCCGCCTCGAACTGGACCGTGCGCACGACCGCCGCCGCCTCGATCCGGATGCACGGCTCCGCATGGCCGAGCAGCTCGAGCAGCGCACGGTGTGCGAGCGGAGTGGAAACGTACGCGATCGCGCGCACCGCGTGCTGCACCATGACGATGTCGCGGTCCTTCAGACGCGGACTCACCGTCGGCCACGCCTCCTGCTTCCAGATGGCCGCGGCCGCCACAACCGCCTGATGACGGACCTCCGCCCGCGGGTCCTGCAGCCCTTTCACGATCGCCGGCCGCCCTTTGCGCGACCCGATCACGCCCAGCGCCTCCACCGCCGCCGCCCGGAGCCGAACGTCTTCCACCCGCGCAAACCCCAGCGCGTCGTCCAGCAGCGCGTCCCCTTCGATGTGCGCCAGCGTCACGAGGGCCCGGCCGCGCAGCCACGCGTCTGCGCGCGTGTCCTGCAGCAGCCCGCGCAACGGCTGCACCCCCGCACGGGCTCGCGCCCGGGCGAGCTCCAGCATCGCTTCCTGCTGCAGAATCCAATCGCCCCCACGCAGATCCTCCAGCGCATCCTCCACCGCAAGCGTGGGGTTCTCTTCCGCCAGGGCCGCCGGCGTGCCCGGCAGCGCGATGAACACGAGAAAGCCGAGACACACGAAGGTGGCCATCGCACGCGCGCATGGAAGAATGGAAGGATGGAAGGATGGACGAGCCGAAACGAGTGAACACCGAAGCTCCCACAGCGCGCGGGTACGTTCTCCAGCACGCCCACTCACCCAGGCCTGCATGCTTCCATTCATCCACTCTTCCCTATCTTCCAGTCTGCCTCACCGCTGATAGATCGGCAGAAACCGGTACGGCACGCCCAGAACCAGAATGCTCATGGAGGTGGCATAGATGGCCGCGTCCTCGCCTTCCGGCCGGCTCGCCGGCCAGCTTCCGTCCTGGCGCTGGCTGCGCAGCAGCGCATCCCGGATTTGCGGGTACCATGCCTGATAGTCCTGCTCGCCCGCCTGATACATCGCCTGGATGGCGTAATAATGGCCGTAGTAATACCAGGTGTCTTTGTAAAACTTGGTGGCGGGCAGCTGCTTGAGGTAAGCCAGCCCGCGCTGCGCCGTCATGCTGTTTCCTTCGCCGCACATCATCAGCGACATCACGCCCGCCGCCGTTCGCGCAAAGCCGAGCTGTTGCCTGGGTTGATAGGAGAAGCCGCCTTCGAACGGATTGTGGCACCGCTTTACGTAGCTCACCGCGCCTCGGATCACGCGGTCGGGTACAAGAATCCCGGCCTCCTGCGCCGAGGCCAGCGCCACGATCTGCATGACCGTCACCGAAATGTCCGCGTCTTTCGGCTGCGGGCTGTAGCGCCACCCGCCTTCGTGGTTCTGGGCGCGCAGAATAACCTCCACGGCCTGCTTCAGCGTGTCCCGCACCTCGTCCCGCTCGCTCATGCCCCAGACCTCCGACAACGCCAGCGTCGACAGAGCGTGTTCATACATGTTCCCGCCGAAATAGCCCGCTCCGTCCTTGCCGCGCTGAATCAGGAAGGCCACACCCCTGTCCAGTTGCTCGCCGTAGGGGCCGCGCTCCGGAAAGTACCCCTTCAGCATGAAGGCCATCAGCGTCAACGAGGTCATCCCCGCCTTGTGCTTCTGCCCCCAGTACCCGTCTTTGCGCTGCTGCGAGGCCAGAAAGCGCAGGCCGCGGCTGATCGATTCTTCCGCCTCCGGCGACAACTCCGCTACGTCCACCTTGCCGCCGGCCGCCAGCCGCGCCGACAGCGCCACGACCAGCACCCAAGACGCCAACCGAGGCCTCCCGGGAACCCAGCCGATTCCCGAACAGGTGTTCGAGCCAATCCGGTGTGTCATCGATTCTCCTGCTACTTCGCCAGCGCCTCGTAGTAGTCCCGCAGCAGATCGCGATACTCGATCGGCAGTTCGCGCAGGAAGTTCTGATCCACCGTCTGGCTCGTACCGTGCCCGGCCGCACGCCAACGCGAGCGATCCCGTGCGCCCGCCGCGCCGCCCGGCCCGCCTTCGGCGAGATCGCGACGGCCTTCCGTCGGGTCCTGCGCCTGCTCCTGCTCGTTCTGCTGTTCTTGCTGCTGCTGCTGTTGCTGCTGCTGCTGTTGCTGCTGCTGGGGCATCCCGGCCATCTGCTGCTCTTGCTGCTTTTGCTCTTCGGCCATCTGCTGGAGTTTGGCGGCCGCTTGATTCAGCGCCTGTTCCGCCTCCTGCTGGTGCTCCGTCGCTTCGGCGCGTTTCGTCTCTTCGAGCGCTTCCGCTGCCTTCTGCATTTCCTGCGCCGCATCCTTGAGTTGGGCCGAGACTTCCGGCACGTCTTCTTCCAGCGCTTTGGCCTTGTTCTCAAGCGCTTCCTGCTGTTCCGAGAGCTTCTCCATCGATTCGTCCGGCGCCTGCTCCGTCTGTTTGCGGAGTTGCTGTTGCTCCTGCGCCAGTTCCGACACGGACTGCTGCGCTTCCGCAAACGGTTCGGGTTGCTGCTGTTGCGGCTGCTGCATCGCCTGTTGCACCTGCTGACGCGCCTGCTGCAGCGCCTGTTCCGCCCGCTTCTGCGCCTGTTGCGCCTGCTGCGGCTGATTCTGCTCAAGCGCCTGTTGCGATTGCTCCATCGCCTGCTGCGCTTCCTCCAGCGCCGCTTGCGTCTGCGGTTCCTGCAGAGCCGGCTTTTCCGCGAGCTGTTCCAGACGCTCCTGCAACTGCTCCTGCGGTTTGGCCAATTCGTCCACCGCCTGGCCCTGCTCCTCGCGTTGCGCCGTCTGCTCGCGCACCGCCTCCTGGTTCTGTTCAAGCTGCTCCAGCTGCGCCAGCTCCTGCGCCCCCGCGGGCGGGGGCTCGGCCATTTCCTGCTGCAGGGATTCCTGAAGCTGCTGGCGCGCTTCCTGCAACGCCTGCTGCGCCTGCTCCTGAGCCTGCTGCGCCTGCTGCGGCTGATTCTGTTCGAGTGCCGTCTGCGACTTGTCCATCGCCTCCTGCGCCTTGTCCAGCGCGTCCTTCACCTGCGGCTGCTGCACCGTAGGTTCCGATGCCAGCTCCTGCAGCTGCTCCCGCAGTTGTTCCTGCGGCTTGGCCAGGTCGTCCACCTGCTTGCCCTTCTCCTCGCGCTCGGCCGTCTGTTCGTGAATCTGCCCCTGGTCCGTCTCCATCTCCTTCAGCCGGTCCAGTTCGGGCGAGACGAGTTCCTGCATGTGCTCCGCTTCGGCGATCTCTTTCTCCAGTTCCGTCAGCGCGTCCTGGATCTTCTGCTCGGCCTTTTTCTGGGCATCGGCGACCTTGTCCTTCTCCTCCTGGCGAATGGCGTCTTCGGCTTTGTTCATTTCCTCCAGCGCCTGGTCGAGTTCGTCTTTCTTCTCTCCGCCCTCGCTCTCCGTCCGTGCCGTTTCTTCGAGTTCCTTCTTGATATCGCGTTGTTCGGCAAAGAGTTCGTTCTGCTTCTTCTCGAACTCTTCCTCCGTCATGTTTTCCACGTCTTCGCGAAGGGCCTTCTGCTCCTTGAGCACGTTCTGCAGCGCGTCCCGCAGTTCCTTGGCCCGCTCGCCGGCGGCCGCCGTCGGGTTCTGCACGAGAATGCGTTCGATCGCCCGCAGGTCCGCAATGGCCTGGTCCTGCTTCTGAACGGCCGCCACGGGCTGGCTGGCGGAAATCGCCCGGACAACCAGGTTGAGCGTACTGTCGATGCCGCGTTTGACCATCTCGTCGCCGGCGCGTTGGAGCCGCAGGCGCACCACGTTGCCCGTCGCCGCGCCGGCGGCGCGCGCCAGCGTGTCGCCGAACAGCTTGACGCGGCTGCCCAGTTGGCTCTGGGCTTCGCCTAGCGGCGCGCGCTTGCTCTCCGCTTTGCCGGCCGCCTGGTACATCTCGATTCCCCACGTCGCCGTCTGCTCGCGCAGCGCCTCCTGCCTGCGGATGATCATGCGCAGTTCGGCCAGCAGGCGCAGGGTCTCCGAGGAGCGGCGCTCCGCCTTCTCGACCAGCAGCGTGAGTGCCGCCAGAATCGTGTCGATCTCGCCCTCCGCCGCCTTCAGATCCGGGCGAAACGCTTCGATCCGTTCCCGGGCGCGCTGCAGGTGCTCGGCCGCCCGCGGCACGTGAACCGTGTTCAGCACGCCCAGCTTCTCGATGACCCGCATCAGATCCGCGCCTTGCGCTTCGTTCAGAATGGCGTTGGACTGCAGGTCCCGCACCAGATCCCGGAACCCCTGCAGCGCGCCCTGCATCCGGCCGTTCACCGCGTATTGCCGTTCCTCCTCGCGCAGGATCTTCTCCGACAGCTCCAGCATCGCCTCTTCCCGCGGCAGGACCCGGCCCCACGCCGGGCTCAGCAGGAGCAGAAGCGCCAGGCCGGCATACAGGTTGCGTGTGTGCTTTCTCATGCGCATGTCTTCCCTCGTCGCTCTCTTCCTCGTCCTACTCTTTGTCTTACTCTTCGTCCCAGTCCGTGTGCGGCACGTTCGAGCAAGTTCTCGAGTAAGTTCTCGAGCACGTTACTGATTACGGCTTGCGGATCACTGATCGCTCCGCAGCAGCCCCTTCACCGAGCCCGCCGCCCGCTCCTCTTCCTCGCGAAGTTTCCGCACCTGCTCGCTCAACATGTCTTTGCGTTCCAGCGCGTAGCGCAGGTATTCGTCGCGGCTGACGATATACAGGCGTTGTTCCGGTGACTGGCCCGTGTTCGGCTGCCCCGCGCGGTTGTCGGTCGCTTCCACCGCGTAGGAGACGACATCGCCTTCCTTCAGCCCAGAGATCGTGTCCCGCAGTTTCCATACCGCTTCCTGTTGCACCCGCTTGCGCCCGAACCGGCCGATCGGCACTTTCCGTTCCTCCTCGCCGTTGACCGCATAGGCGATGCGCACGTCGCACAGCCCGAAATCGTCATGAGCGGCGAAGTCCACCGTCAGGGTCTTCTCCACCGTCGCCTTCTCGTCCTGGCCGGGGTACAAAATGGCGATTTCCGGCGGCGCGTCGGGCAGGACGTTGACGAAATGCTCAACCTCTTCGGTATAGACGTAACCGTGCGCCTTTTCCGTCCAGCGGAAGCGGTATCCGAACGCGTTGGTGGGGGCCAGCGTCCACGTGACGCGCGTGCCGGCCTCGCCCAGGGTCAGCGGCGACACGCGGTCCGGCGCCGTGAGGGTTTCGGCCGCCGCCAGCGCCGGCTCGACCGTGAGCGCCCAGGTGACCGTGGCGCCTTCGATCAGTTCCAGGTTCAGCGTGTCGGCATGCTCGGTCCCGAGTTGCGTGTAGGCCGGGTAGGCGATGGTGACCTCCGAACTCACGATGCGCGGAGGCGGGACGATGGTGACACGATAGGTTTCCGACCGCGCATCGCCCAGCTTCACGGAGTAGGCGAAACTCTCGAATACCTCCGAAAACACGTAGACGAACAGGTTCTCCTCCGTCTGGGGCAGCGCGATACGCTCCCAGCCGCCTTCCTCCGGCTTGAGGTTCAGGATGGCGTGGGCCGGCACCAGCCCGCCGCCCTTCACGCGCAGTGTCACCGTGTCGCCCTGCTTCGCGGTGAGGTCGCCGGTGATCGCGTCGATCGTCGTGCGCGTGGGGTACGTGCGCTGCGAAACCGGGTTCAGCATGCGTAGGAACAGGACCCGAAAGAAGTCGCTCCAACGCACACTGCCCGCCCCAACCAGCAGGAAGACCACCGCACAGATCGCGAAAATCCGGCGCAATTCGCGGAAATTCACAATCTCGCGAAAGTCGACCTGCCCCGTCGTCTCCACCGCCTGGCGCTTCATCGCTTCGATCAGGCTCGGTGAGGCCAGCGCCGTCGCGGGGTCCGTATGCCGGAGCTGAACAAAAGACACCAGAAGATTCTTGAATTCCGGGTGGCGGTTCTCCACCTGCAGCGCGACCCGGACGGGATCGAACGTGTTGAGCGCACGCAGCCACCGGCGGTAGACCACCCAGCACAGGATCCCCAGATTCGAGGCCAGCAGCGCGAGTCGAACGAGACCCGGCACGAGGAACAGCCAGTCGACCATGAAGTCCACCGTGCCCAGCGCCACCATCCACAGGAACAGCGTGCAGACGCCCCGGACGTGATGGAACCGCCGCTCCTTACGCCAGGCCCGGCGCAGTTTGGCGTCTACCAGCGCGTTCGCGCTCCTCGCTTCGTGTACCCCTTTGCTCATGCTCTTCGTCTTACTCTTCGTCTTGCTCTTTGTCTTGCTTTTCGCCTATCCCTTCACCCATCCATCCTTCCAGTCTTCCACCCTTCCGCTCTCTACACCAGATTATGCTTCCGTCTGAAATACCACTCCGTGCCCGCGCAACCGAGCAGCAACAGGAACACGACGGGCAGGTCCCACAACTCCTTGTTGCGCCGGATCACGGTCGTTTGCTCCGTTCCGCCCACACTGCGCGGCAGGGTCGGCAGTTCCCGCACCGGGAAGAAGCGGCCGCCCGACAGCTCGGCCATTTCGCGCAGGGTTTCCTCCTGCATGGCGGGTTCCACCTGTTCCAGGGCGCCTTCCTTCACCGTGAACTCGGGCGCGTTGGCCAGTTTCTCGTCCAGCGCGGGCGGCGTGATCCGGTAGCGGCCCGCCTCCGTAACGGTCGAAAAGCCCTCGTACAGGCCCGGACTGCCGGGTACCGGCTTCAGGCGTACCGGTCGCGCCGTTCGGCCGCCAGCCGTCTCCGCGACGTGGATCGAGTAGGCGGGGGCGTCGACCGGTTCGAACGACTCGTTCAGCACGTTGGCGTAAATCTGGATGCGCTGCCCCGTTCGGTACTCGCGCCGGTCGGTGGCCAGATGCACGCGCTTGTTCTCGCCGAGCAGCCGGGACAGGGCCAGGAATTGGACGGTTCGGCGCCAGAACCGCGCATGATGCGTGTCGCCGCGCTTGAAGCGCAGACGCCACAGCTGGTCCGTGCCCACGAACAGGGTCTTGCCCGTGCCGTACCGCTGCCAGGCCACCAGCGGATAGCGCTCACCGCGCGTGGACTCCGACAGTTCCGCCAGGACCGTGGCGCCCGGCTTCGCGCCGTCCAGGCGCGGGAGCCGGTACAGCGGGCGCACCAGGGCCCAGAGCTCCTGGTTCCGCTCCGGGTCCGGCGCGAGGCTCATCACCGCGTTCTCCCCGCCGGCCTCGGCCACCAACGGGTGAACCAGGTCGTCGACCGGCGCCGCCTGATCCGGCAGCAGGCGGACCGGCAGCGCGGCGGCGATCGGCGTGCCCAGATAGCTCACCGGCGCATGACGGTGACCCGCCAGCATCAGGAGCGATCCGCCCCGCTCGCGCACGAGTTGCTCCATCCGGGCCAGTTGCCGCGGGGCGAACACGGAGGCGGGTACGTCGCCCAGAATGATGAGGTCGAAGTCAAACGCCTGTTCCGCCCGCTCGGGGAACTGGCTCAGATACTGGGCCGACGCGCGCGGCAAGTCGCGGTCGCCTTGTGTCATCACGAACTTCACGTCGAGCCGATGGTCGCGCAGCAGCACGGCGCGCAGATAGCGGTACTCCCAGCGCGGTTTGCCCTCCACGTAGATGACCTTGATCTTCTCGTCGACCACACGCAGACTCTTGCGCACCCGGTTGTTGTCCCGCGACGTCTCGCCTTCTACCGGCGTCACCGCCACCTCGAGCGCCACCTCGTCCGCCGCCACCTCCGGGGTGAACGAGAATTCCACGTACTGCGTCTTGCCGGCCAGCACCACGCGCTCGCGCGCCACCTCCTGCTCGCCGAGCCGCGCCACCACGTCGACCGACCGGCCCTTGTACCCCGCGGAGCGCAGCTGCACCCGCGTCGATACGCTGTCCCGGCAAAACACCGTTTCGGGAACCACGACATCCCGCACCGCGATGTCCGGCGGGTCCGGCAGGCCCAGGCCGATCGGGAAGAGCGGAATGCGCCGTTCGCCCAGACGGCGCGCCGCTTCAGTCGGTTCCAACCCCTCGTTCGACGCGCCGTCCGTGAGCAGAATGATGCCCGCAATCGGCTGCCCGCTGTAACGCGCCACCGCTTCCTCCAGCGCCGTGCCCAGCTGCGTGGCTTTCGCTTCGGCCGCCGCACGGGCCAGGCTCCCTTCTTCCACTTCGCCCTCGCCGCTGGTCGGCTCCAGACGCTCCCCGAAACAGAAGTACCGCACGCGGTGCTGCTCGGCCAGTTCCCGGAACAGGTTGGCCTGGCGGCGACGCAGGAGCCCCTTGGCCAGTTCGAGCCGCGACACGGCCTGCAGGCGGCGCTTCTGCTCCTCCGACACCATCGGCACCTCCGCCCCGAATTCCACTTCACCCAGGCACATGGCCGCGTCCGCCAGGCTCTCGCGGCTGTTGCGCGGATCCTGGATCGCCATGCTCTGCGAGACGTCGAGCAGCACCAGGAAATTCCTGCGCAGGCGCACCGTCATCTCCAGGGCCAGGATCGGCTCGAAAAGAAGCAGAAGAATCACCGCGTACAGAACGAAGCGGCACACGCCCAGCAGAATCCGGCGGCCGCGCGGCAAGCCGCGCTCCTGCCGGTAGAGGAACACGACCAGCCCCGCGGCCGCCACGACCAGCGCCAGCAGAATGAACGCCGGCCACGGGTTCTGCAGATACCACTCGAAGTACCGTACAGGACCCGTCTCCTCAAAACCGAGTAGCCGACTCAGCATCGCTGCGCCTCTCCGTCTTCCCGCGTATGAGATGTCAGGTGTCAGGTTTCAGGTGTCAGGTTGGATTCCGGTCCGGGTACCAGGCCCCCTGACACCTGACACCCGGGCTCCCCCCATCGACCATCAACCATCAACCATTCCCTCCGCCGCCTCCCTCCTCGAAAACCGTCCCTTCGAAAGCGGTTGCGGCGCCGTCGCCATGCGCCGCGTGAATCGGCGCGCGAGCCACCCCTCCGCCACGAGGATGGCCAGCCCCAGCAGCATCGTCAGGCGCCAGAGCTCCCGGCCGATACGGCCCCGCTTCACGGCCGAGGCCAGATCCACTTCCTCCGTCAGGACCCGCACGGGCAATTCCCGGAACAGGGCGTTGATCTCGGCGGTGTCGAGCGCGGCGATGGCCGATTCCGCCGGGTCCACGTTCACCGCCGCCACGAGCGGCTCGGAGCCGTGCGCATACGTGATCTCATAGAAGCCCGGCTTGCCGAGCGGCCCGTATTCCGCCACCGCGCCGTTCTCGCGCTCCGCCGTCTGGACCGGCGTGCGCTTGCCGTCCGGGTCGGCGAAGATCACGTTCGCCTGGCTCGTACGCCGCGGGATCGGCAACACCATCATGCTGCCCACCGTAAACGGCGCCTCGTGCGGTTGGCGTGTCAGGTAGGTGGCCGCCTGATGCGTCAGCATCGGGAACAGCGGGTGGATCGCCAGGTCCGACCACGCCCGGTCCGCCGTGCTCGTGAACAACAGGACCTTGCCCGCACCCAGGCGCCGCTCCGCCAGCACGGGCTGCGCGTCGCCCGCCGTGCGCCACACCGTTTGCGCGCCCGGCACCAGCCGGCCGCCCAGCAGGCGGAACACGCGCGCGTCGGCCGCCAGTTCCTTCGGGAGCGCGGCCACGATCCGGGCAAGCGGGTGAAACGAATCGGCGGCCTCCAGCGGCCAGCCTTGCGCCCGCTCCTCCGCCCGGCCCGCGGGCGCGCCCAGTTCAACGGGCAGCAGGCTGCCCAGCCGCGCGTTCAGAATGCGCGGGTTCGCGTTGTCGCCCAGAAACAGGAACAGCCCGCCACCCTGCCGCACGAACGCCTCGAGCGCCGCCACCTGCGATTCGCGGAAGTCCGGCACGTTGGCCGCGATCACGATGTCGTAATCCGTCAGCCGCTGCAGGGGAAGGTCCACCCAGGGCACCGTCTTCACCGTCATCGGCGCCGGCCCGCCGCGTGCCGCGCCCGGCGCCAGCGCCGTGCGCAGGTAGTCGGTCTCGCCCGCAAACGGTGTCGCGCTCGGTTCGCCGTCCACCATCAGAACCCGGACCCGGTCGCGGATGTGCGCGACCGCGTAGCGCCGGTTGTCCGTCGTGAGCCCGTCGGGCTTCAGGCGCGCGACCAGCCGGGCAATCCCGCCGCCCTGAAACCGCGCGAACAGCGGCACCGTCGCCGCTTGGCCCGGCCCCAGCAGGTCGATCACGTTCCGATCCACCGGGCGGTCGTCGAGCGTCAGCTCCACTGTGACGCCCTGCAGCGGCCGCACGCCCTGGTTGCGGACCTCCGCCAGGTAGCGGGCCATGCTGCCACGCCTCAGTATGCCGGACACGTGCCGGAAATCCGTCAGCGCCGCGTTCTCCGCACCCGTCCCGCCCGTCGGCACGAACGACAACCGGCAGCCCCCGCCGATCTGGACCAGCGATTGCCGCGCCTTCTCCGACATGTGCCGCCAGCTCATCGCCTGCGCGTCCGTCACCACGTAGCATTCTTTCGCCGCCGTCTTGATCTCCGCCACCAGCTTGTCCACTTCCTCCAGGCACAGCTCGACGTTCAGCCGCTCCGGAAACGGCTCCGTCTCCTTCAGGATGTCCTCGAAAACCTTCGCGTCGTATCCCACGTTGCGCAGCAGGATCCGGGGGTGACTGCCCATGAGCACCAGACTCGTCGGACTGCCCGGGTCCAGCGTCCGGACAATCTCGCGAATCTGTTGTGCCGCCCTGTCGAACCGCGTGTTCACGCCCGGACGGTGGTTCATGCTGTACGAGCCGTCCAGCGCAATGACCACGCCCGTTCTCGGCTTGCCGATGAACCAGCTCGCGCCCGACCCCGTCAGCGTCGGCCGCGCCATCGCGGCGGCCAGCAGCAGGATCGCGAGGCAGCGCAGCAGGAGCAGGAGCAGATCCTCGATCCGAATCTGCCGCGAACGCGAGAGCAGCGCGCGGCGCAGCAGGTCCATCGCCGCCCACTCCACGTTCCGCGGGCGAAAACGGTTCAGCAGATGGATCGCGATCGGGACCGCGACCCCCGCCAACCCGAACAGCAGCAATGGGTTCAGAAACGTCAACTCTCGCCCCCGACCTGAAACTTGCTCGAGAACCTACTCGGGAACTTACTCGAGAACCCGACTACGCTCAGATTACTTCGGCGTGCCTGCCCGCTCGAAACCTTGCTCGAGAACGCGGCTTCGCCCCAGGCTTCCTCAGGTGCGGCACGGCGGACACGTCCGGCATCCGGTATCCGGCACCCAGATCTCCTCACGGACTCGCAACGCCCACATACGGATCCCCCAGCCGCACCCCGCACGGGAAGAGCGGCACGGAGTCGAACGCCACCTTCAGGATGAGCTCCGAGGCCGTGCCGAGCTCCACGCGTACCCATTCGGCCTGCGACGAGGGGCCGAGTGTTTTTGTCAGGCCCGCGTGCTGTCCCGCCGCAAGGGTGAGCGTCGCCGTGCCCCGCGCGCCGGGTACGGGCTCCAGCCGCGCGTGAAGCGTCCGCGCACGGCCGGCGGCCGGCGGCAGCGCGTAGCGCAGCGTCGTCTCCGGCTGCACCACCAGCGCGCCAAGACAGGGCCCCGCCCCCGGTTCGACCGTCGGAGCGTGCGAGGGAGCGGCGCCCTCGATCAACGGCGTCAGGTCCTCGGCGGCCGGAACCCGATCGGTGAGATAGACGGCGCCGCCCACACTCCGCCGCACCGCGCGGATCGCGTCGTACGGCAGGGCCAGCCGGCCCAGCACCGCGTGCGCCAGCCCGAGCGACTCGGCTTCCGGCGTGACCGCGCCGCTGAGCACGGTCCCGTCGGTCAAATACACGCGGTCCGCCCCCGGCGTGCCGCCCTGCCGCGCCGGTCGAAACCGATAGCACACCGTCCCTTCGCGCGGCAGCGTCAGGACGCCCAGCGGCGAGTCGATCGCCAGTTCCTTCTCGCTGATCCAGAGCAAAGCGCCGGGAATCGGTTCCTGCCCGTCGCGGTACAACATCTCCGCCTTCGGCTCCCGGGGCAGGGGGCCCGCCGCCATTTGCAGCATGGCAGCCGTGCCGCGTTCCACCGTGTGCCGGCCCAGCAGCGCGGATTCGATCGTGATGTCTTTCACCGAAACCCGCAACTCCTGCGTCGCCCACCGCTCGCCGTTGGACAGGTGCACCGCGTGCGCCGGCCGCACGCCTGCCGGCGCCGCGTCCGTCACGACGCTGACGGCCGCGCCCCAGGACACGGTCCGCCCGTCGAGCCGGATTCCGTCCGCCCCGAGCGTGACGCGCCCCGCCGTCGGGCCTTGCACCGTGTGGACGACCCCGCCGCAAGCCGGCCCCGCGCACAGCATGAGCACGGCCGTCAGAGCCACGCGGCCACCGCGGCCCGGGCTCCACCCGCCCGGCCGCCGCCCACTCCGCGCATCCTTCCAGTCTTCCACCCTGCCACCCTTCCCTTCTTCTCACTTGCGCATGTGAAGCCGCCCGATCAGATAGCTGGTCAGCACGATCTCCACCGGCTTGGACGTGTCGACGAGGACGTAATCCACGTGATTCCTGTCGCACGCGCGCCGGACCTGCTGCAGGAACTTGCGCAGCTCTTCCAGATAGGCGGCGCGCACGCGTTGCGGTTGCGTCACGAGTTGGCCGTCCTCTTCCAGGCCCTGGAACCGAATCGTGCCGTTGAACGGGAACTGCAGTTCGTACGGATCCAGCACGTGGAACACGACCACGTTGTGGCCGCGGAACCGCAGATGAGCCAGCCCGCGCACGAAAGCGCCCAGGTTGTCGAAAAGGTCCGAGAACAGCATGACGAAGCCGCGCCTCGGAATGCGGCGGGCGAACTCGCTCAGCAGCGCGCTCACGTTCGTGCGCGGGCGCGGTTCCACCTTCTCGAGAGCCCGCGCCAGATTGTGCACGATGCCCAGCGTGCTGCGCGGCGGGATGTAGTCGCGCAACGCCTCGTCGAATACGGCCAGCCCCACCGAATCGCGTTGATCCACGATCAGGTACGCCAGACTCGCCGCCATGTACTTGGCGTACTCCAGCTTCGAGAGCGTGCCCGAGCCGTAGTGCATCGAGGAACTGGCGTCCAGCAGCAGGTTCGCCGAGAAGTTCGTCTCCGCTTCGAACAGCTTGATGTAGTAGCGCTGCGTGCGGCCGTAGACCCGCCAGTCCACGTGCCGGATCGCATCGCCCGGCACGTAGGGCCGGTGCTGCGCAAACTCCGTGCTGAACCCGCGCAGCGGGCTCTTGTGCATGCCGATGCGGACCCCTTCCACCACCTCGCGCGCGATCAGATCGAGCGGGCCGATCTTCTGCAGCGTGGCCGGGTCAAGATACTTTGGGTTCCGCTGCGACCGATTTGCCGTCGTAGAGCCGTTCATCCGCGGGAATAATCTCCAAGAATTTCCTGATGATGTCGTCCGCCGTCAGCCCCTCCGATCGGGCCGCGAAATTCGGGATGATCCGGTGGCGCAGCACCGGCAGCGCAATGGCTTGAATGTCCTCGATCGCCACGTGATAGCGCCCGCGCAGAACCGCCCGCGCCTTGCCGCCCAGGATCAGGTTCAAACTCGCGCGCGGACCCGCCCCGTACGAAAGCCACTCGCGCGCCATGTCCGGCGCGTCCGCCTCGTTCGGCCGCGTCGAACGCACCAGCTTCGCCGCGTAATGGTAGATGTGGTCCGCCACCGGCGCACGCCGCACCAGCGCCTGCAACCCGAGAATCTCCTCGCGCGACATCACGTCCGCCGGGGCGACTTCCACCGCGCCCGTCACCCGCTTCATGATCTCGATCTCCTCGCCCCAGTCCGGATAGTCCACCAGGATGTTGAACAGGAACCGGTCCAACTGCGCCTCCGGCAGCGGATAGGTGCCCTCCTGCTCGATCGGATTCTGGGTCGCTAGTACGAAAAACGGCTCCTCCAGCGGATAGTCGTCGCCGCCCGCCGATATCTTCTTCTCCTGCATCGCCTCCAGCAGCGCCGCCTGCGTCTTCGGCGGCGTCCGGTTGATCTCGTCCGCCAGAATGATGTTCGCGAATACCGGCCCCTTCACGAACTTGAACCGGCGCTCGCCCGTCGTCGGATCGTCCTGCAGAATCTCCGTGCCCGTGATGTCCGACGGCATCAGGTCCGGCGTGAACTGGATCCGCTTGAACGACAGCGACAGCGTCTTCGCCAGCGAACTGACCAGCAGCGTCTTCGCCAGACCCGGCACCCCAACCAGCAGGCAGTGCCCCTTCGAGAAGATCGCCGTCATCATCTCGTCGATCACCTGCTCCTGGCCCACAATCACTTTCCGGATCTCGGCCAGAATCCGATCCCGCGCCTGCTGCAAACGGGCAACCGCCTTCGCGTCGTCGGCCGACGCGCTTCCCGCCCCCACGGAACTCGTGTCTTCAGACATGACTCTTCTCCCTTCTGCCTGGATGCACGAAGTGTGCTCGAAAAACGAACGAATGTGAACAGAAAAACACGACCCGCGACGCTTCCGGACAATACGATTGTGCGGGGGGGCTTCGAGAATTCGCTGTTCCGCGTCAGGTGAGTCTCGGCATGATGCGATCGGTTAGGACCTCGCTCCAGAAACGCGTTACAGCCGCCTAACCGGGGGGTTGCGCATATAGTAGCGAACGAAGGGCGAATCGCCAAGTGCTTTTTTGGTTTTCCGCGGCTTTTTCGGGCGCGAACCCGGGAAAATCGCAGATTCCGGCCTGTCCCTTGTGGCCTCGAGCAGTCATGCGGCGGCCGTCGCCGTGCTGGCCGGCCACACGCTGGAACTGGCCGGCGTCGTGCAGATAGCGGAAGGAGCGATCAAGATGATGACGTGGGTGAAAATCAAGATGGCGATGATCGTGCTCGGGGCCGTTGCAACGGCCGGCGGTCTCGCGGCAGGGGTCAGTGCGGCCTGGCACGCGCAGCTCGAACGGGCGCGGATGCGCGTGGCCGTTCCGGACCAGAGGCAGTGGAATCTGGTCGGCCCGGGCACGGGCGGCGCGATGTTCAGCATCGCCATCCATCCGACCAACCCCAACATCTTCTACAGCGGCGTGGATATGGGCGCGCTGTTCAAAACGACCGACGGCGGTAGGAGCTGGCGAATCATGGGCGGCAGCGGCCCGGAGAACCCGAACCCCGCCCCGCTGGGCGCGTTCGGCGTCTGTGTCGATCCGAGAAACCCGAACAACGTCTGGTCGGCCAGCAGTGACATCTTCAAGAGCGAAAACGCGGGCCGAACGTGGAAAAGGGTGAACACGCAGGAGAATGTGAAGAATGTCTACTTCGAGCACGTGGTCGTGGATCCGACCGACGGGCGCGTGGCCTACGGCGTTTCTCATCACAGATACCATCCTGAGGGTACAGTCGCGCGGACGACCGATGGCGGAAGGACGTGGGAGATCGTCGCCGAATGGTCACGGCAGGACCCGCGGCACTGGTGGGGCTGCTTATCGATCCCAGAAGCAAGTTCGTCCCCGGAAAAGGCCACTCGCGGCTCTATCTCTTCGGCAAGGAAGGGCTCTATCGGAGCGACGATGGCTGTGCGACGTGGACCGATATTCGAGGGAACCTGCCCAAGACCACTGTCGTGGAGGTCGTGCTGGGCCCAGCCGGCGCAGCCGACAAGAGCGTTATTGTCGCGAATTGCGCCCCGAAGTGGGCCGACAAGGACAAGAAGGCCTTTGTCGGCGGCATCTACCGCAGTGACGATGACGGGAAGACGTGGACTCGGAAGATGACGGGGCTGGAAGCCGCCGTGGGCCAGTGCGGCCAGGTTGGCCGCGAAGGCAGGTTCAGATTGGCGAATTCGAGAAGTCGGCCCGAGATTCTGTACTATGCCTTTGGGTTTGCCGGTGTATACACAAGCAGCGATTTGGGCGAAAGCTGGCGCGGGTTGTGCCATGCGCCTCTCACATGGCATCGAATCGAGAAGAACAGCGTAGGAGATGTGGACCACTTCATGCTGCGGCTCAAGGGGGGCAACTGCACATTGGCCCATCATTCATCGGGCGGAGCCATCCTCGGGTTGGCGGTCGCACCGAGCGATCCGAACGTTGTCCTGTGGACTCACAATTCGTACATCGTCGGGACCTTCGACGGCGGCACGACATGGGGCACCCTGGCCGCCGAGACAGGCCGAGCGTTCGCTCCGGATCGATGGCCCGAGGTCGATGTCGCCCCGTCGGACCACACGCATCTGATGCGGGGCAGGGGGCTGAGCCTCATTGTCCCCAAACAGGTTGCGTTCGACCCGTTCGATCCGAACCGGACCCTGGCGTTCGGGTATATGGATATCGGACTCCGGATCTCCCGCGACGGAGGCGATTGGTGGGAATGGAACTACGACAGGACTTGCATGGCCCGCTCGGACTCGGGCAGTGTCAATGCCGTGCTCTTCGATCCCGCCGTCCAGGGGCGCCTCTACATCGGCACGGGAACGTGGGGAGTCGGCGATGTGTTCAGAAGCGACGATCTCGGGCGTACGTTTACGAGGCTGAGCCTCGCCCAACTGCGGGAGAAAGCCGGGCGCGATGTCAGGTTTGCCGTCGAACGCCTCCTGATCGACCCCCAATCCCCGCCCGACCGAAGGACAATCTACGCGGCCATTGACAGGGGGCGCAGCTCGAAAGGCATCGGCGGGGTGCACAAGTCGGTCGACGGCGGAGCGACGTGGACCGAGTGTTCCAACGGTTTGGGACCTGTCGACGTGAAAACGCTGGTCATGGACGAACGGTGCCCTTCCACCTTATACGCCGGAACATACGGAGGGGAAAACGGCGGCGGTCTGTTCAAGACCTCCGACTGTGGCGCGAACTGGGCACAGCTTGCGCCGGATAAGATCGGCGCATTCACGGCTGACTGTGTCGCACTGTGCGGCGAGCGAGCGGACGCTCTGTACGTGGTGGCCTATCCCCCCGGGAAGGCGGGCTTCTGGAACGACAGGATCCTGTTCCGTTCCGACGATGCCGGCAAGACGTGGCGAGTCCTCAAGCAAGCCTTCATCAGTTCCGTGGCGGTGAATCCATACAATCCGGACTGGGTATACATCACGATCCCCCGCGGGATGCACTACAGGTCCCGCGGCGGGCTCCTGCGCTCCCGCGACGGCGGGAACAACTGGCAGCCGATCGACGACGGCGTTATCGTCGAAGGGGCGAGCCGGAGCCGGATCGCCATTGACCGGCTGGACCCGAGACGGCTGATCCACTATTCGCTCTATGGAGTCTGGATCGGGTTCGACCCCGAGGCCCCCAACCGCTGAGAGCCCCGCCCGCCTGCTTTCTTCACTGATTCGTCACCCACGGGGTTGACAAGATCCATCCTGAAGGGATAACATTAAAAGCTGACGGGTTAAGTCAAGGGGCGAATCTGACCAGACTCCGGACCTATCCGCCGTAGCCTGGCGAAGGCGGATGCCGGATGCCTCGATAACCGACTACCGACTGACGGATGACTCAGAGCCCACTCCAAGAGGGCGGCTCGCGGGGACGCTCGCCCTTCATTGGCGCCAGATGCAGTGGTGATGGAGGACGCGCGTCCTCGCGAGCCGGGCTCCTGGAGTGGACACCCATAACGATTGACGAAATAGCGGCCAACACATGACCCGCAAACGAGCCAGCACAAGAGATCCCAAGTACAAGCACGTGTTTTCCGTGCTGAAGCGGCGCATTCAGAACTCCAAGCTGGGCAAGCTTTCCGAGGCGGTGCTCATGGAGGAGTTCGGGGTCGGGCGCAACACGGTTTTGAAGGCGCTGGACATGCTGGAAGCCGACGGATTCGTGCGGCGAGTGAAGGGCAGCGGCACCTTCCCGGTCCGGGACGCGATGGGCGAGTTGAAGTCGGTGAACATCCTGCTCACCGACGCGCAGCTTGCCGGCCTGCGCGACGGGGGGCTGCTGTCGTTTCTGATGTTCTCGCGGCTGCACGGCATCTTCATGTGGCCGCAGATCGGCCAGTGTTTCGTCAAGATCATCTTTGTACGGCTGGAAGAACCGCTCGCGACGAAGAAGGAAAAGATTCTCTCGTTGGGCCCGAAGAGCGGGTTGATCATTCCGGCTTACCGCGGGTTCGAGGACATCATCGAGATCTGCCGCCAGGGCCGGTTCCCCTACATGACCAGTGCGCCGCCGGGCATGGACTTCAACTCGGTCGCGTTGAACCACTATGGCGGCGCGAAGAAAGCGATCGACCATCTGGTAAAGCATTCGCACCGCAGGCACATTCTGTTCCTGGCGCACCCGGGCGTGCAGGGCAGCCTCTGGATTCAGCCGCGGTACGAAGCCTATGTGGCGGCGCTGGCGGAGAACGGGTTGCCGTTGCGCGAGGCGCTGGTGTGCGAGCTCGATGCCGACCACCCTTCGGCCGCCGAGCGCCTCAAGCAGACGCTCGCCTCGGACCCGCGCGTTGACGCGATCTTCGCCAGCAGTTCCCGGTTCTTCCCCTTGATTGTCGAGGCCGTCAAGGACCTCGGCATCCGCGTCCCCGCGGACAAGGCGATCGTGGTGTATGACGATCCGCCGGAACTCAGCCGCCATTCGCCCGCGATCACCGCCGTGCGCACGCCGCTGGACAAGATGGGAGAGGTGATGGTCGAGAAGGTGGTGGAGATGATCGATTTCGGGTTCCGCGACGACTACCGGATTCTGCTCGAGGACGAGCTGGTGATTCGCGGGAGCAGCTAGGCGCACTTGGCGCCGCCCGAAAGGGGCGCGAACCACGAATGGACACGAATAGACACAAATGGGCCCGGAATTCTGAGCGTGCGGAAGTCGTCCTTTTCCGCAGCCTGTTCGCGTGAATTCGCGTTCAGTCGCGGTTTCTGCACCGTCGCCATGCTTTCGCGGCGGCGATAGATCAGACACAACAGGCCGTGTATCCGAATCCTGCACCGAACGATCGCTCCGAAAACGGACGACCGGGGCGGGAATGGGGTGGCATGATGTGTCCGCATACCGGCACAGGGTCCGCCCTGCGTACGGGTTTCAGGCCGCTCCGCCAGCCCGTTGTTCCCGGCTCCGGCGTCTTCAGCGTGGAGGGGCTGAACCATGAGCAGAGGCTTGTTGGCAATCCCGGCCGCTTTGTTGGCCGCGTTGGCCGGCCCGCCGCACGGCCGGGCCATGGACCTCGTCAGAGACGGGCGGCCGTGCGCCGTCGTCGTGTTGCCCGCCGGGCACAACGCGATGACCGAGCAGGCGGCCGACTATCTGAACCGCTACCTGTCGCAAATGACCGGCACGAACCTGAACGTCGTGCGCGAAGACGCCGCCGAGGCCCGGTCCGGCCCGCGCGTGTTCCTGGGCGATACGAAGGCCGCCCGCGCGATCGGGCTCGAGCCCGGCGCACTCAGATGGGACGGGTTCCGCTGGAAGGTCGCCGCCGGGAACCTCTACATCGCCGGGCACGACATCAAGTTCCCCAATCAGAAGAGCGTGAACAGTCACATCGCCTGCCGCGGCACCGCGATGGGCGTGTTCCGGCTGTTGGAGGAATTCGGGGGCGTGCGCTGGCTGTTGCCCACCCCGAAGGGCGAATGCGTCCCCTCATCCACACGCTTCGCCGTTCCCGACACGCTCGACCGCACCGAAGAGCCGGCCTTCGCCTACATCGATCCCCGGTTCAGCCGGCTCCGGCACTGGTCCTGGGCGAACGGGTTCCGTTGCGCCATCAACATCAAAACGCACAGCGGCCATTCCTGGGATGCAGCCCTGCACAACTGGGGCGAGCCCGAAGCGCTCTTCGAGAAGGATCCCACGCTCTTTGCCTTGATCAACGGCAAACGCGTACTCGGGCAGAGACTCGACCCGGAAAAGGACCGCAACTACGGTTCGTACAAGGCGCAGGGCTACACGCGCCACCACAACATGCTCTGCTCCTCGCACCCCGACTACGTGCCCATGAACGTGGCCTACTTCTCCAGGCTGTTCGAAGAAGGATACGATTGGGCCCAGTTCGGCGCGTCCGACGGGTTCCGGCGCTGTGACTGCCCGAAATGCAATGCGATGGACACCGTCGACGAAGTCGCCGGCAACGAACGCAGGTTCTGGGACGTGACCGATTGGGACGTCGACGCGATGGATGAAAACGTACCCTCCGCCGAACGGCTTTGGGTGCCCTTCCTCGAAATCGCGAAGCAGTTGTACGCGAAGTATCCCGACAAGAAGATCATGCCGATCGCCTACGGCCCCACCTCCATCCCGTCCCGAACGGTCACGGCATGGCCGCCCAACGTCGTGGTGGAGCTTGCGCGGCAGGACGAGAAGTACTTCAAGGCGTTCGCGGCCATCCCGGAAAAGACCGCCTACATCTACTGGTGGGGCACCTATCACGCGGGCGGGCTGACCCCGAAACTCGGCCCGCACAAGACGGCCGAGAACGTGCGCCACCTCGTCCGGCATGGGGTGAAGGGCTTGTATGTGTGCGGCGGCGCCGAAATCTTCGGGCTGGAGGGGCCCGCCTACTACATCTTCGCCAAACTGGCGTGGGACCCGACCCGCGAGGTGGAGAAGCTGCTCGAGGAGTACTATGCCGGCGTCTACCACGCGGCGGCGGCGCCGATGAAGCGGTTCTTTGCGCTCATCGAAGAACGCGTGCCGATCGGCAACAAGGCCCAATACGCGAAGGGCGTCCAGAAGCGGGACCGCGCGTCCGCCTATTTCCCCGCCGCGTATCCGCCCGAGGTCCGCACGCGGCTCTGGGGACTGCTGCGCGAAGCGAAAGCGGCCGTAGCAGGCGATGGGTTCGCCTCCAACTGGCTCGCCCTGACCGAGCGCCAGTTCCGATACGCCGACATCGTCACCCGCGTCTTCGAGCACTACCGCGATTGGCGCAAGGACAAGAGCCCGGCGGCTCGACAGGCTGCCGAGGCCGCGCTCGCCGAGCACCGCGCGTTTCTCCAGGAACTCACCGCCTTGAAGGAGGACAAGGGCTACCTCGACAACTGGTTCCCGAACTGGAAACACTATATGGCCGAAGCGCCGACGGGCGGGAAGATGTCCGGGCAGCTCAGCAACAAGAAGCCGTTCAACGGGAAGTTTTGAGACGAGGAGGATACATCATGATGAAGCGGACGATGCCGGACGGACGACTCCCGATTCTCGCGGTATTCCTGTGCGGGGCCGTGTGTGCACAGGCCGCCGCGCAATCGGCGCTCACCCTCATCGCCGACGGCCGGTCGGCGTACACGATCGTCGTGCCGGATCAAGAGTCCGGCGGACGCACGACGCAAGCCGCCGAGTTCCTGCAGAAGTGCCTGAAGGAGGCCTCGGACGTTGAGTTGCCCATCGCCGCGGAAACCGCCCATGCCGAGGGGCGGCCGGCCATCTACCTCGGCGCCACCCGCGCCGCATGCCGCGCAGGACTGCCCGTGGACGCGCTGGTGAACTGGGATCATATCAAGGCGGTCAAGGGCCGTGACCTCTTCCTCGCCGGCCGCGACTGTTCGGCGGCCACCCTGGACCGGCCGAAGGCGGAGTATCTCGGCACGATGAAAGCCGTCCTCTCGTTCCTGCAGGACGAGGCCGGTGTCCGGTTCCTCATGCCCGGCCCGAACGGCATCCATGTGCCCCGGCTCGATACGCTCGCCGTCGATGCCGGCCTCCATGTTGAGCGCAGACCGCGATTCCTGTTCTACTCCTACAGCCGGCCGCAGGAACCGATCTACGACATCGCGAACAACTACTTCCCCGGCACGCACTACCGCAGCTGGAGCGGGCATTCCTACTACCGCGCCGTGCCGAAGGAAAAATACGCCAAGACACATCCCGAATACTTCGCGCTCATCGGCGGGGTCCGTACCTCGACGCAAGGGCACCTGTGCATCTCCAACCCGGAGGTGCAGGATCTCATGATTCAACACATGGAGACCTATCTCGACGGCGGGTACGAGTGGGTCCAGATCGGGCAGACCGACGGGTACAAGCAGTGCGAGTGCGCCAACTGCAGCGCCATGGGCGACGGCGGCGAACGGCTTCTGCGCTTTCACCGCAAACTGGCCGAAATCATGAAACAGCGCCGGCCCGGCAAGCGGGTCGTGATCCTCGCCCCGTACGGGCCCGTGCAGGAGCCGCCGGCCACGTTCAAGAAATTCCCGGACAACGTCATCCTCGAGATGTGCCGCTATACGCCCGAGACGTTCGACGCCTGGCGCCACGTCACCGACCAGCGCGCCGTCTACGTCTACAACTGGGGCTCCTACCGCCCGCTCGGGTTCCTCCCCAAAACCACACCCCGCTTCGCGGCGGACCAGATCCGCCTCTTCGCCAAGAACGACGTGCTCGGCATGTACAAGTGCGGGTTCGGCGAGTGCCTCGGGCTCGAGGGGCCCGTCTACTACGTCTACGGCCAGATGATGGGCGATCCTTCGCTGGATTACCGCGTGCTGGAGGACGACTACTACCGCGCGGCGTTCGGCAAGGCCTACGCGCCGATGAAGACGCTTTTCACGCAGATGTACAAGCGGCTCGAACTGTATGTGAGCGAAGGCCGCGGCAAGATGGCGAGCAGCCCGGAGGACGTGATTTCATATTTCTTCCCGCCCACGCTGTTGCTGAGCATGGAGAAAAACGTCAAGCTGGCCCAGGCGCTGGACGAGAGCCCGCGCGTGGCGGCACGGATCCGGCTCGTTGGGAAGGAGTTGGAGTATGTCAAGAGCGTGGCGTCGGTGTTTCATCTCTGCCATGCCTATCAGCTCCATCCGTCCTGGACGACGTTCGATCTGCTCGCGGAAGCCGTGGAGGCGCGGAATCGGCTGATCGACTCCTTCTACGAGAAGGAAGGCAGGAACAAGGGTAAGATGATCACGTTCGACGGCTGGCCGCGGTTCCTGGGCAACGCCGGCAGGGACGAAGTGATGGCCGGCGGCAAGCTCGGTGCGCACCTGGCCGCGCCGTTCAACTGGGACTTCGCCCTGCTGCGCGAAAAGAAGATCCTGCCCGGAACCGGCGGGAAGACCGTTCGTGTCCCACGCGCCGACGGCATCACGCTTGACGGCCGGCTCTCCGAGCCGACCTGGGCGCAGACGAAACCGGAGGAATTCGTCGAGATGAACATGGGCGCACTGCGCGAGCCGACACAGTTCAGGATGTGCTACGACGATGGCCACGTCTACCTCGGGTTCGTGTGCGAAAACTCCGCGATCGAGAAGATGGAGGTCGAGCCGCTCGGCGAGGACGGCCGCGCCTGGATCCAGGAGTGCATCGAGATCTTCATCGATCCCCTCGGCAATCGCGACCGATACTGCCACCTGATCTTCAATCCCGTCCCGAACTCACGCTACGACGGACGAAAAGGGTTCGTCACCGACCCGCTGCATCCCCTCTACAACAAGAACGACCCCGAATGGGACGGGGACTGGGAGTACGCCGCGCACGTCGATGCAGCCAACAAACGCTGGACGGCCGAGGTCCGGATCCCGTTCGCCACGTTGGAGACCGAACCGGCCCGGTCCGGCGCGAAATGGTGCCTGAACGTCGGCCGTGAGCATTACGCCGGCAAAACGCACCGGGGCAAGAAAGACCAGGAACTGTCGCTCTGGTCGCCGAACCTCGAATCGCGCAGCTTCGGCGCCCCGCACGCCTTCGGGGATGTGGTGTTCGAATGAAAACCTGCTCGAAAACTTACTCGAGAACTCGCTCGAAATTCCGCCTTCGTTCAGATAGCTTTCGCCGTCGGCCCGGAACGCTGGCGCCCGGGCCGACGGCGAACAGGTCGGCGGACTGGCTTGCTTGGGGACGTGCTTGAGCCGGAAATCGGAATGCTGGTTGACGACAGAGGAGGACACACGATGACGCGGAGAGATGCCCAAGGGATTGGACGGATGTGCTCGGTCTTGTTGCTCGGTGCGTATGTTGGTGTTCGTGGCGCTTCGGCCGCCGCGCCTACGATCCCTCTCATCGCGGACGGCAAGTCCGAATACGCCATTGTCATGCCGGCCGACGAGAAGGCCGGCGGCCGCGTCGAGAAAGCCGCGAAATACCTTCAGAACAGGCTCGTGGAGGCCACCGGCGCGGAGCTGCCGATCCTCAAAGAGTCAGAACTCAAGCCGGGCAGCCCGGCCGTCTACCTCGGCCGGACCCAGGCCGCGCAGAACGCGCGCCTGCCTCTCGACAAGCTGGAGGGCTGGGCGTTTCTGAAAGCCGTCAATGGCAGGAACGTCTTCCTCGCCGGGCGCGACGAATCGCTCGGCATCCAGGACCGCCGATCGGCGGAGTATCTCGGCACGCTCAAAGCCGTGCTCTCGTTCCTGCAGGACGAGGTCGGCGTCCGGTTCCTGCTCCCGGGCCCGAACGGGATCCATGTGCCGAAACGGGCGGACCTGCGGGTCGACGCCACGCTGAACGTCCTGCACAAGCCGCCGTTCGTCTACTGCACCGGCCGCGCGCAGGAGGAGATCTACGACATCGCCAACAACCAGTTCCCGTCCCACATCTACAAGACCTATGGCGGGCATTCCTACTACCGCGCCGTGCCCAAGGAAAAGTACGGCAAGTCCAACCCGGACTACTTCGCGCTGATCGGCGGCGTGCGGACCTCCACCCAGGGGCACCTCTGCATTTCGAACCCCGAGGTGCAGGACTTGATGCTGAAGGAAATGGAACAACAGTTGGACGCCGGGTATCAGTGGGTGCAGCTCGCCCAAACCGACGGCTACAAGGAATGCGAATGCGCGAATTGCCGCGCCATCGCGGACGACGAGTGTGAACGCCTGCTCGTCATGCACAGAAAGCTCGCCGAGATCATGAAGGAACGCCGGCCGGACAAGAAGATCGTGATCCTGGCCCCCTACGGGCCCGTGAAGCGCCCGCCGAAAACCTTCAAGGCGTTCCCCGACAACGTCATCATCGAAATGTGCAACCAGCAGCAGGAAACGTTCGACGCCTGGGCGCACGTCGCGCCGGGCAAGGTGGTCTACATCTACAACTGGGGCAGCTATCACGTCCTCGGCTACCTCCCGAAACGCACCCCGCGCTTCGCCGCGGAGCAGGTGCGACACTTCGCCGCCAACGCCGTGCTCGGCATCTACAAGTGCGGGTTCGGCGAGAACCTCGGGCTCGAAGGGCCCGTCTACTATGTCTACGGCCAGATGATGGGCGACCCCGCGAAGAACCCCGACCTGCTCGCCGACGAGTTCTACCGCGCCGCCTACGGCAAGGCCTACGTGCCCATGAAGAAGCTGTTCGACAGCCTCTACAGGCGCATGCAGCTCTACTCCGAGGAACGGCGCGGGGGCGGACTGCCAAACAGTCCCGAAGACCAGATCTCCCACTTCTGGCCCCCGAAACAGTTGCTCGGCATGGTCAAAAACCTGGAACTCGCCAAGCGGCTCGACGATTCGCCCCGCGTCGCCGCGCGCATCCGGCTGGTCGAGAAGGAGATCCAGTACGTCCAGAGCATCGCGAACGTCTTTCACCTCTACCACGCCTACCAGATCCAGCCGAACTGGACCACGTTCGACCTGCTCGCCGAAGCCATCGAAGCGCGCAACGCGCTGGTCGACTCCTACTATGACGACAAGGGCAAGATGAAGCGCGTCGACGGCTGGCCCCGTTTCCTCGGTGGCGCCGCCAAGGCCGAACTGAAGACGAACGGCAGGCTCAGCGCGCCGCTCGCCGCGCCGTTCAACTGGAACGTGCGGCTGCTCAAAGAAAAGAAGATCCTGCCCGGAACCGGCTCCAGGACCGTGCGCGTCCCGCGTGTCGACGGCATCACGCTTGACGGTGTGCTCGCGGAGCCGGCCTGGCAGCGCGTCAACCCGGAATCGTTCGTCGAGATCAATATGGGCGATCTGAATGCGCCCACGACGTTCAAGGTCGGCTACGACGACCAGAGCCTGTTCTTCGCGTTTGCCTGCGAACACGCATCCGTCGAGAAGATGGATCTGCAGGCACTCGGCGACGACGGCGCCTGCTGGATACAGGAGTGCATCGAGATCTTCATCGACCCGACCGGCAACCGGGACCGGTACTGCCAGTTCATTTTCAACCCCATACCCAATTCACGGTTCGATCTGCGCCGCGGCTATATCCAGGATCCGCTCCACCCGCTGTACAACAAGGACGACCGCGCCTGGAACGGCCGCTGGGAATACGCCGCGCACGTCGATACCGCCAACAAGCGATGGACGGCCGAAGTCCGGATCCCGTTCGACACGCTGGAAACCGAGCCCGCCAAGCCGGGTGCGAAGTGGTGCATGAACCTGGGCCGCGAGCACTATGCCGGCTCAACGTTCCGGGGCAACAAAGGCCAGGAACTGTCGCTCTGGTCGCCGAACCTCGAATCGCGCAGCTTCGGCGCCCCGCACGCGTTCGGGGATGTCGTGTTCGAATAGAAAGAACCGTCAGAGTTCCGCCTTTAGGCGGAAGCCTTCGCGCGCCTTCAGGCGCGCGGGCCTCTGAGGATGGCCGTATCGTCTTTTGTGGCTGGAAATGCCGCAGACGAAAGGAGCCAAAGGTGATAGGTGACTACAGACCCTGTCTTCTGCTCGCCCTGTTGGTCTTCTCGACGCTCCTGACGATTCACGCCCAAATGCCCACTGCCGAGGCGTGCCGCTCCAACGTCGAGAAGCTGCACCTGTCCCAGGCCGCGTCTCTCATCAAGAACGGCGGTTTCGAAGACGGGGACGGCAGTCCGTGGACGTTTCGGGGCAAGCGGCCCGGAGAGGAGCCCGGCGGGAACGTCAGGCGCTCGCCGGGAATCGCGCATTCGGGCGCGTATGCGCTTCGCGTCGATTCGGCCGGGCTGTCGCCCTCCGTCAAGTATCTGACCGCGCGCCAGGTTGCGTCAAGCGAGGGGCGCGGCCGGACGATCAAGGTATCGTTCTGGTCCTTTCTGCAGACTCAGCCGCACGCGAATTTCGATCCGGTGCACCTGACCGTGCGGCAGTACCGGAAGAGCGGACTGGCCAGACACGAGAGGCTGGAGGTCTTCAACGATACCGGCGAATGGACGTACGGCGAGAAGGAGATGTCGGTCATCGACGACCTGCACAGGATGGACCTGCTGTTTACGGTCCGCAACACCTCGGCCGACAAGCCGGCGGTTCTGTTCGTAGACGATGTTCGGTGCGAGACGATCGGCGTGCAGCCGCTGGAGGCTCGGCTGCCGGCGCCCGAACTGCCGGTGTCCGACCGATGGCTGCCCGTGTGCGTTACCGTCGCCCGGGAAATCCTCGACACGACAACCTGCCGGCTGGACGCCTTCCTCACCCGCCCCAGGTCCGATACCGTGCTGAAGCGCTTCTCGCAGACCGTCGCCGAGGCCGGCGGCCGGTGGGCTCTGGACCTGGCGGGCACGCCGCCCGGACCGTACGAGGTCAGGCTGTTCCTTTCCGCGAACGGCGCCGGCCCCGTCGCGTGCGTGGATTTGCCGTTTCGGGTGTATGAAGGACCGTTCGAGTAGTCGACGGAGGATTCGAATCATGACAATGAACCGACTGCGTAGATGGTGGCGGCCTGTTCTCCTGCTTGCCCATATCGTGTGGCTGGCGCCGCATACCGTTTGTGCCCAGATGCCCACCGCCGAGGCATGCGGCGCGAACTTGGCCAAGCTCGACCTGCCCCAGGCCAGGTCGCTCATCGGGAACGGCGATTTCGAGAAGGGCGGCAGCGGTTGGCAGTTCAATGTCTGGCCGTGCCCGAAGGGGTTCGACCCCGGCAAGAACTCGGGCGTGGCGCGCGGCATCGCCCATTCCGGTCAACACGCTCTGCGGTTCGACTCCGCCGGCGTGCCCGCCGGCGCCAAGGCGCTGACGGCCTATCAGCAGACTTCGACCGCAGGCGCCGGGCAGCGTATCAGGGTCTCGTTCTGGTCCTTCCTTCAGACGGCCCCGCACGCCGATTTCGATCCCGTGAAACTGACCGTGCGCCAGTATCGCGAGGCGGGATTGGCCAAATGGAGCGATTTCGAAGTCTTCAATGATACCGGTGAATGGACATATGGCGAGAAGACCGTTGACGTGATCGACGACTTGAAGTCCATGAACATCCTGTTGACTGTCGGCAACACGTCCGACAACAAGCCGGCCGTGCTGTTCGTGGACGACGTGCGCTGCGAGACGATCGGCGTGCAGCCGTTGGCGGCGCGGCTGCCGACGTCCGAACTGCCGGTGGCCGACCGGTTCCTGCCCGTGTGCGTCACGGTTGCTCAGGAGGTGCTGGACAAGACGGCCTGCCGGCTGGACGCCGTCCTGACCCGCCAAAAATCCGATAGCGTGCTGAAACGCTGCTCGCGAGCCGTCGCCGTGGCCGGCGACCGTTGGGCATTGGATCTGACGGGCGCGCCGCCCGGGCCGTACGAGGTCAGGCTGTTCCTCTCCGCGAACGGCGCCGGCCCCGTCGCGCGTGTGGATTTGCCGTTTCTCGTCTATGAAGGGCCGTTCGCACAGAACGGAGGGACCAAATAATGGAGTGGTCCCGCGTCTTGAAATGCCTGCGTGCGCCGCAAACCCATCGAGCCGTGCCGCCCCACGGTCCCACGGTCCCACAGTCCCACGGTCCCACGGTCCCACAGTCCCACGGTCCCACGGTCCTACGGTCCCACGGTCCCACGGTCCTACGGTCCTACGGTCCCACGGTCCCACGGTCCTACGGTCCTACGGTCCCACGGTCCTACGGTCCCACGGTCCTACGGTCCCACGGTCCTACGGTCCCACGGTCCTACGGTCCCACGGTCCCACGGTCCCACCCCTGCGAAAGGAGCCTGACATGAAGCCGCTCAGAAATCCAAACAAATGGAGGGCGAGCGTCCCGCGAGCCGCGCAGATTCATGTCCTCACACGGACTGTAGCCGCATGCTTCGCCCTCGTGTCCGCCGCCCATGCCGGCGAGGTCTTCTCCTCTCTCCAATTCCGCAACGAGCAGAAGGAGCCCGACGTGCCCGCAACGCCGCCGGCGCTTCAGCGCGTCTCGTTCGCGGAGACGCCCCCGCGCATCGACGGCAAGCTCGACGACCCGTGCTGGCAGACGGCCGAGCCGTTCAGCCCCTTCTCCGTCTACCGGCTCAAGCGGCTCGCCGTCGAACAGCGGCAGGTCAAGGCCTGCTTCGACCAGGAACACGTCTACTTCGCCGTCGTCTGCGTCAAGGCCCCCGGCCACCAGCTCGTCACCCGCACCACCTGGAACGACGACGGCCACATCTGGGAGGACGACGAGGTCGAGCTCTTCCTCGACCCCGCGCTCCGGCATGTGGAGTACTACCAGCTCATCGTCAATTCGGCCGGGAACCTGTTCGACGCCCGGCACACCGTCTCGTGGGTTCAGGACCCGGCCGCCGCGGAAGTCGCTTTCAAGACCAAGCGCGACACCGACAAGGGTTGGAGTTCGGAGGCGAAGCTCAAGGTGGCGGTGGGTGAGGACGCCTGGGTCGTCGAAATCGCCATTCCCGTCCGGGCCATGGGCGTGCCCGGTGTCCCGCTTGGCGCCAAGTGGGGGCTCGAAGTCACCAGCGCCAACCGCCGGACCGGCGAACTCACCAATTGGGTGCCGTGCGACTGGCACGACCCCGCCTCCTACGGCCAGATCTGGCTCGGTGAACCGCAACTCGACGTGCGCGATCTGTCCTTCGGCGCCGCCGCCTACGGCGAGAACCGGTGCCAGGCCGCGCTCAAGCCGCTCGCGCAGGCCGGGGAATACCGCGTGGTCGTCAGCGTGACCGATGCGAGCGGCGAGCGGCAGAACGCCACCACCGTTGCCCTCGCCGCCGGCGCGACCCGCCAGATCGCGGTGCCCTACACCATCGAGGCCAGACAAGGCGAGGCCAAAGCCGAACTCACCGTCGCGGACCCGCGCGGACGCATGGTCTACTACTCCGTCCAGCGCGGCGAGATCCCGGCGCTGCTCGGACTGACCGTCCGGCCCTACGGCCAGTTCTCCGATGTCCGTGAGGTCAGAGGCAAGATCGCCGTCAGCCTCGGCGCGCTGAGTCGCCAGACGATGAAACTGGAGGCCGCGCTCGCCGGACCCGGCGGCGAGAAGTCCGAACTGATCCCTGGCATCGACGGCACCACCCTCGAGTTCGGCATCACCGCCGCCGGGCTCAAACCCGGCATCCACACCCTGAAAGTCCGCCTGCTCGACGCGGCCGGAGCGGAGGTCGAAACGGGGCAGGCCAGCTTCGGACTGGCCGAACCGCCGCTGTGAGGCACTGGAAGAGTGGAAGAATGGCAGAATGGAAGAGTGGAAGAGTGGAAGAGTGGAAGATGGGAGGATAGGCGTATGAGACGGATTGCGGCAACAGCGTTCCTCTGTGTCGCGTGTGGCGCGGCGCGCGGCGAGATCCTGCGATTCGACTTCGGCCCCGAAAAAGGACCCGTCGCCGGCGGGTTCACCCAGGTCACGCCCGCCGCCCAATACACGGCGGAACGCGGCTGGGGGTTCGCCAAGAAAGGACAGTCGGCCGAGGACACCAACCGCGATTGGACCGTGCTGCAACTCGACGACCTATGCTGCGATCGCGTCGATCACCCGCGCGCGTTCAAAATCGATCTGCCGCCGGGCGAGTACGAGATCTACATCCTGTCCGGCGCCTGCCGGAAGTTGAACCGCGCCAAGTCCGAAGTCTATAATCGCTGGGTCAAGATCGATGGGCAGAAGGTGGTAGAAGAGAAGCGTGATTTCGCTTCGTTCTTCGCGCCGGACGGCGTGTACTTCAAGTCGTATCACACGTTCCTTCGGCCCGGCCAGAGCCTGTGGCAGCGCTACATGGCGCACCACTTCCCCGTCTACCGCTTCCGGACCACAGTCGCCAAATCGCTCGAGCTGACGTTCAGCGACCACTTCTCCCTCAACGCCATGGTCATCCACCGCGCCGGCGATCCCGAAGGCCGGGCGTTCTGCGCCGAACTCGACCGCAAACGGCAGGAGTGGTTCGATTCCTATTACGTCCACACCCCGCGCAAGACCCCGGAACCCGCACTGCCCGCCACGGCGGAACAGAAGCAGGGCGGCCTGGTGCTCTTCTCCCGCCACTTCATGGACCGGGTCTATCCGAACACGGTGCCCGGCGAAGAGGAAATCGAGCGGCCCGTCAAACTCTTCGGCGCGCTCGGCGAGCGCGTCACCGCGCAGGTCGGGTTCCTGCCTCTCAACGAGCTTGGCGCGGTGGACGTCGCCGTCGGCGACTTGAATGGGCCCGGCCGCATCGGACGGGACCGGATTCGGCTGGAGTACTGCCGCTACCTCGAACGGCTCGGCCGCGACAAGAAGCACTACTCGGTCAGCCCGGCCTTTCTCAGCCGGCAGGTTCGCGTGCCCGGCGATGCCCACATTACCCGTGCGTTCTACCTCACCGTGCACATCCCGGAGAACGCGCCCTCCGGCATTTACGCCGGCAAGGTGGCGTTTCGCTCGGGTAACGGGCTTGTCAAGACGCTCCCCGTCCAGGTCCGCGTCCTCGACCTGCGGTTGCCGCCGCCCGATCGGTACTTCGGCATGTATCACGGCGCGCCGGACAGCCTGGTGTTCCGCGCCTACAACTTTCAGAAGAACATCCCCCAGTCCGCCTACGAGACGGTCTGCATGAACCAGTACGACCTCATGCAGGAACTGGGTTTCAATACGGTTTCCATCAGCCTGCCCTGGGGCCCGATCAAGATCGACAAGGAAACCGGCAAACCGGCGTTCAGCGAGGAGCAATGGCAACGCTGGGTCTACCATTTCGACGCCATCCGCGACCGCGGATTCAAGGTCGCCAGTGAGTTCGGGATGGGGTGGACGAGCTTCATGAACAACTGCCCGCACTTCTTTCACCGTACCCGTGTTGAGAAGACGGCAGTCGAAGAGATCCGGTTCAAGGAGGAAGCCAAGCAACCCGCCGCGGCGATGTTGAAGCTGTTCTATGACACGGCCAAAGCACGCAACTGGCCGGAAATCTACCTCTACATGGCCGACGAACTCGGCAACGAGGGAGTCCGCGGCGCGCATTACGGCCGGGAACTGGCCAGGTTCCTGCAGGAGATCAAGCCGATGGTCGGGTACCCCTACAAGGTGTTCTATTCTTCGTTGAGTGCCCAGATCGCCGAGCCGATGCTGCCCTACCTCGATATCGTCTGCCCGAATTCCGCCTTCCCGCTCAACGGCAAGACGTTGGACCTCGTCAGGGCGAAGGGGCCCGACCTGTGGATCTACAACGCGGGCGGCAGCCGGATGTCATACGGCTACTATCTGCAGCTCGTCGGCGCGAAGGGCCGCCTGCAGTGGAATTTCACCTGGGGCGGCGCGGCGCCCGACCTGCTGTTCGGATTCGCCAACAGCGGCGGCAGCATCGACACCGCCTTTGACCCCGACTGGAACGTTCTGCCCACGCAAACCCTCTACAACTACAGGGCAGGCATCGACGACCTGCGCTATCTCGCGCTCCTGCGCGCGAAGCTCGCGCGGAATCCGGCGCATCGCGCCGCCGGCGAGGCCCAGGCCGTCCTCGGCGAACTCCAGTCGCGGCTGTCCCGCGATTTCCTTGACCCGACCAACAGCTGGCAGCCGAGCACCTACGACTACTTCCGGTGGCGGATCGCGAAGGCGATCCTGGGCTTTGCGGACTAGCTTGGCCCTCGAACACCCGCAAAAGGCTTGACGCGCCATATGGCCATGATATACTTGCAATATGGCGTAAGGCGAAAGCTGGTGACCGCATGGGAAAGAAATGGCAGGTTGCGGAGGCGAAGACCGAAACGTATGAATGGGCGGTTTCCGTGCGGCCTCAGGACGAGCGACGCAAACGGCGGCGGTTCCTGGTGTCTTTCCGAGCCACGCCCAAGCGCCGCGCGTTCTACGGCTGTTCGATCGGGTTGAGCTCCGGGGATCGCTCAGCCATCGTCAGCGCGCTCAAAGCGGGTTTGCCCTTCTCAAGCTTCGAACGGCTCCAGAGCCAGCTTGGCGTTCCCGCCAATGTGCTGGCAGGCACTATCAGCGTTGCGGCCAGGACCTTGAGTCGACGCAAAAGGGAAGGGCGGTTCAAAACGGACGAGTCCGAGAGGCTTTTCCGTGTCGCGCGGCTTTTTGACCGTGCACTGGAGGTCCTCGAGGGTGCCGAGCGGGCGGCACGTTGGCTGAAGACACCCAAGAAGGCGCTGGGCGGCGTGGCGCCGTTGGAGTACGCGGTCACCGAGCCTGGCGCACAGGAAGTCTTCGATTTGCTCGGCAGGCTTGAGCAGGGGGTGTTGGCCTGATGGGAGTCGCTTGGCGCATCCTCAAGCCGCTTCATGTCTCCGATGCGTTTGACGGCGAGGGCGCTCGCCTCTATGGCGGACGCTGGAACAGCAAAGGAACGCCCCTTGTCTACGTCTCTGGATCACTGTCCCTCGCCGGCCTGGAACTCCTCGTTCACCTCGAGTCCCATGAAGTGCTCTGGAACTACATCTGCATCTCCGTGCGGTTCGACGAGGCTCTGGTCGAGACCCTGGATCCCGGCGCTTTGCCGAGCGACTGGACGGCAGATCCGGCCCCGTCCTCAACGAAGAGTATCGGCGACGCGTGGGTCGCCGGCCAATCGTCCGTTCTGCTCGAGGTCCCGAGCGTCATCATCCCCGCGGAGAGCAATTTTCTCATTAACCCTTCGCATCGCGACTTCTCGAAGCTGTCCATAGGGCCGCCGCAACCGTTCGAGTTTGACCCCCGACTGCTCAAACGCTACGGCTAGCGCCCCGATGGCATCCGGCGATCCGGGCTCGTCTATTTCGCTGCGAGTACGATGCAATGGCGCGCAGCCAGCCTGACACAGGCTGTCGTGCCCCTGCCGCCGGTTTCCCCGGCCCGCTCGCGGGTAAGGAACCTGGCGCCCTTGAATGCGACGGCAGGAATCCGCGCATCGGAATCGGACACGTTTGCCGCCACCACGTACTCCTTTCCATCCTGGCCCCGCAACCGGTACAGCCGCACACCCTCGCACGGTGTCTCTTCGCGGAAGACCTTCGCCAGTTGCCGTGTCTTCGCGGGCGTGACGTCGGTCACAAAGCCGACCCCCGCGCCGAACACGTCCTGGCCCGCCCGGTAGTCCTTGGCCCGTAACGAGCAGACTTCCAGCAGGACGGTCTGGCCGGCATGCATGCCGAACGGATCGCGCGCATTCACCGGAGGGTTCCCCTTCTTGTCCACTTCGCCGTAGGGTGTGCAGGAAACTCGGGCCTTCATGCCGACGGGTACAATCCCCAGCATCCCGTCGATATTGAGCCAGGTCGTGCGTTTGTTCCGGATGTGGCGGCATTCCTCCTGCCCGGCATCGTGGTAAACCATCCGCTTCATGTCCGAGAAGACCGACCGCACGAAGTGGTAATGCATGTCGGTGGTGCTAAGCCCTTGCACGGATTCAAGCGCCTTGCCGCAGGCGAAGAACAGAACCGTCCGGCCGTCGGGCAGCGCCACCATAACCCGCTGGTCCGCGACAACCGCGGGCAAAATCTCCTTCTTGTCGGCCGCCGCGGGGTGCATGTCGAATTGCTCGCTCACCGCGAACCCGCCCTTGAAGGTTTCCACCTGCCGGCTCTTTGAAACGGCTTTGAGAAAGCGCGACTCGCCCGTGTCGGACTCCGTCCAGTATTCCGGGATGAGACTGTCGTCCCATTGCGCCAGATGATCGCCGTAGCCGCGCCCGCGCGGGATGATCAGGCCCGTCGTGGGCCCGCGCCCGCGGGGCGCGTAGGGCACGGGCATGGCATGCCACCCCCACGAGGCGAATCGGGAAGGATCGCGCACGCAGACGAACTCGGAGTGCGGGCTGTGAAGAACCCGGGTCGGCCTTCGGTCGAACTTCTCCGGCTTCATGGGCCGGGCGAACCCGTGGTTTTCATGGACCCACCAGGCAAACGCGAGGTTCTTGGCATCGTTTGTGTTGAAGACGTATTCCGCGTCCGGCGGACTGAAATTGCCCTCACCGCGGCTGAGCTGCAGCCATTCGAGTTGGCGAAAGATGCCCTGCTCGATGCGGCGGGCCTCGCCGTCGCGGAACATCATCTGGAGGCCGACCATGTGGAACAGCATGCTCGCCGCGCCGTAGACGTAGTCGGCCCAGTCCTTTCCATTGGGGTAGGCCACGCGGCCGTCCCATAGCGCCAGGCCCTTTATGATGTTTCGGGTGTCGCGATAGCGGTTGTACCATACCGGCGAGATGGCAAGGCCGCGCCGCTTCATCAGCTCGTACAGCGACGCGGTGCGATGGAAGCCCAGGCACATGTAGCCCGGGTGAATCCCGAGCCCGTGGTGGCTGAAGGTGAAATCGGGGTAGAAGACCGGGCAACGCCGGGCCACCCATTCCTTGACCGGCTTGCCGTCGAGCACGCGCTCATTCTGCAGGTCCTGCTCAACCGACATGGAGCTGGCAAACCCGTGCTTGGCAATATCCATCCACTCTTGCGCCAGAGGGTGGTCGGGGTAGAACATGGCCCCGCGCGCAAACAGGTTCATGGTCCAGGTAATGCCTTCGTGCCGGTAATCGGTCAGCGAATAGGCGCGGCCGCTCGTGCGTTCGGCCTCCACGATGTCCACAAGGATCTCGCGGATGCGCCGCCGGTTCTCCGCGGTCAGAATGTCGGGGGCGATCTGCATCACGTCGAGCATGTTGCCGATAACCCAATGCTCCGCCCGATGCTGGTTGGGCCCGGGCTGGATGGCCCAATACCCGGTGGGGCAGGATTCGCTGCGGTATTGAAAATTCGGCATGGCCGGGTTCCGCGTGGCGTCGTAACCGGAGCAGAGATAGGCGATGGCCGCATTGATTCGCCGGGCAAACCGTTCGGCCGGCCATTCCGGGTCTGCGGGTCCGCCGCATGCCGCGCATGCCGCGTACACAGGGAGTACGCGAGCCGTGTTGACGGGCGTTTGCTTCATGCGTGTGCGGCACTTGCCGAGTGCGGGCTGATCGGGATCGGGTTCCCAGTACGCTTCGAACCCCTTCACCCATTTGAGCAGCACGCGCCGATAGTCGGACAGGTGCGGATAGGAATCGGGCAACGATCTCCGCCACTTGGCGTACGCGGTCTGCAGGTAGTCTGCCGATCTGGCCATGAGCGGCCTCCTCTCACACCGTTGGGCGCAATCTGCGCTGGGTCGGCCAACCGGAGTATGGCCGGATCACGATGGGAACGTGAATAGCAGGACTTGCGGCTTCTTTGCCACATCTTGCGGGGGGGGCCACGGAAGACACCAGGGGTCGAGAAATCGTCGACCGTGATCGTCGCCCGTAATCGTACACCGATTTGGGGAGAAGTCGGTTGACGATTACGGGCGACGATCACGGACGACGAGTGAGAACCGGACGACTCACGTTACCCCCGCAGCGAACCGGGCGGGGTGCCGAGGCATTTCTTGAACACGCGGGAGAGATTGTGCGCGTCGCCGAGCCCGCTTTCGGCGGCGACCACTTTCAGCGGCAGGTCGGTGGTTTCGATCAGCTCCTGCGCGTGCCGGACCCGGAGCCGGCGCACGTCCTGCATGGGCGGCATGCCCGCCGCGGTGCGGTACATCCGGGCGAAGTGGTATGCGCTCATGCCGGCGCACTCGGCCAGATCCTTCAGCTGCAGGTCGCGAGCCAGGTTCTTGCACACAAAACGGCGGACTTTGGACACGAGCCGGCTTTCTGCCGGAAACCGCGCTCGCTCATACTCCGCCACCAACGCGCGCAGATAGCTTGCACACAGGGCCGCCTTGTTCGGGCTCAGCGACCGCGCTTCCTCATACAGCCACCGGAGCATCAACCGGATCCTGCCCGTTGTGTCCTGCATCCGGGCGGGCAATTCGCTCACATCGAGCTCGCCCGAGAAGCGTGCGTAGTAGAATTCAACCGGCTCCTCTTCGGCGCTGATCTCCTGGTGCACGATTCCCTTGTGCCACAGGAGCACATCGCCGGTTTGCGCCTCTTCACGGCGTTCCTCGACGGTGGCGAACAGCCGGCCCTGCGTCACCGCCACAATTTCGTCGTCGGGGTGGGCATGGACCTTCGAGCGCCAGCGCGGGTCCGGTTCAATGTGGCCCGCGTAGATGAGTCTGAGCTGATCGGCTTTCATACGTGCACGGCCCATGAGCCTACCGGAGCCGGGACCGCAGGGCAAGCGCGCTGCGGGCCGCCGCAGCAATTCTCATTATGGCGTTGCGCCCGTTTGTCGTGTCGAAGATCCGCCTGTGGTGGAAGCCCCGTGAGGGGCGTTCCCGGGGCAAAAGGCGTGTACGGACAGCCCTTACGGGCTTGACTACGAACGGATTT